>JAURNA010000007.1 GCA_030830385.1 Crocinitomicaceae bacterium
CTTTCGAAAACGTAGAGATGGGGCCTTGGAACATGACGTTTCCGCCGTGACGTCCTGCGAGGGGACCAATATCTACGATGTAATCTGCGACTTTTACGATGTCGAGATTATGTTCAATAACGATAACTGTATTTCCTTCGTCTACCAGTCGATTCAGTACCTCCAGCAGCATTTTGATGTCTTCGAAATGGAGTCCGGTGGAAGGTTCATCGAGAATGTACAGCGTTTTCCCCGTGCTTCTTTTGGACAATTCCGAGGACAATTTGATCCGTTGAGCTTCACCGCCCGATAACGTCGTGGAAGGCTGTCCAACTTTCACGTAACCGAGTCCCACGGAAACCAACGTCGATAAAATTCGCTTCATCTTTGGAATCTGTTCGAAGAATTCAGCCGCGTCTGAAATGGTCATTTCGAGCACGTCACTAATGGATTTTCCTTTGAAGCGAACTTCAAGTGTTTCCCGATTGTATCGCTTTCCATTACACGTTTCGCATTCCACAAGGACGTCGGGTAAAAAGTTCATCTCCACGACTTTCATCCCCCCTCCTTTGCATGTTTCGCATCGACCTCCGGCGACATTGAATGAGAATCGGCCGGGTTTATATCCGCGAATTTGGGCTTCCGGCAACCCTGCATACAAGGAACGGATTTCATCGAAAAGCTTCGTGTAGGTTCCGGGATTGGATCGGGGTGTTCTTCCAATCGGACTTTGATCGATTTCAATGACTTTATCGAGGTGTCCCATTCCCTTGATGGATTTGTAGTCAAGTGGTTTTTTGACACCATTGTACATCTCCTTCAGCAGGATAGGGTATAGGGTTTGATTGATCAGTGTCGATTTTCCACTTCCGGAAACCCCCGTGATGCACGTCAGGGTTCCCAATGGAATTTTCAGGTCGACGTTTTGAAGATTGCGGCCCGAAGCACCTTTCAATTCAAGTTTGTTGCCATTTCCCTTTCTGCGCTTCTTCGGAACTTCAATTTGTCGCTTTCCGGTCAGATACTGTTGCGTTAGCGATGCATCTTCCTCGAGTTCGTGAATCGGTGCTGCCGTGACAATTCTCCCTCCGTGAACACCTGCTCCCGGTCCTATGTCGATAACAAAATCAGCGGATTCGATCATCTCCTTGTCGTGCTCAACAACAAGTACGGAATTCCCTGTATCCCTTAATCTTTGGAGGGACTGAATCAACTTGGAATTGTCGCGCTGATGCAGACCGATCGAAGGTTCATCCAGCACATACAGCACGTTCATCAATTCACTTCCAATTTGCGTGGCCAAACGAATTCGCTGGGCCTCTCCTCCCGATAATGTTTTCGCCGAACGATGCAACGTAAGGTACGTAAGTCCTACTTCTACAATGAAGCTAATCCGCGCATTGATTTCCTTGAGAATCTCGGTGGCAATGAAGCGATTCTGCTCAGACAGTGCCTGTTCTGTGTTCAAAAACCATTTCTGGAGTTCAACGATGTCCATTCCTGCGAGCTCGCCAATGTGTTTGTCGCCAATTTTGAAATAACAGGCTTCTTTTTTCAGACGAGTGCCTTCACAAGTTGGACATGTTTTTCGGTTCATGAAGCTCTGTGCCCAACGTTGAACTGCGGCAGAGCTTTGCTCAGAATGGCGCGAAATGAAATTGATGATTCCTTCGAATCGAACCTGACCTGAGCGTGCTGATCGATCCATTCCTTCGTTTCCGTAGAGGATAACGTTTAATGTTTCCGGGGCAAATTCGCGAATGGGGGTTGTGAGATCATAATCCGTTTCAGCGAGGTATTTATCCAGTTTTTCGAATATCCATGTACGCTTATATTCTCCCAGGGGAGCCAGCCCCCCTTTTTTTATGGACTTACTGCTGTCCGGAATGATTTTATCCAAATCCACCTCGGATACCTCGGCCAATCCACTGCATGTACGACAGGCTCCATATGGCGAGTTGAACGAGAATAAATTCGGCTCGGGTTCCGGGTAGCTGATTCCACTTGTGGGACACATGAGTGATCGGCTGAAATGCCGGATTTTACCCGTATCATGATCCATCACCATGAGGGCCTTGTTGCCATGTTTCATTGCAGTAACCACGGCATTATAAGTTCGCTGACGGTCCTTTTCTCCAACGATGATTCGGTCAATTACGATCTCTATATCATGGATGATGTATCGATCCAGTTTCATTCCTGGTTCAATTTCGCGCAATTCGCCATCCACACGAACCTTTGAAAATCCGAGTTTCGCAATTTGCTCGAACAGCTCGCGATAATGTCCTTTTCTCGCCTTGATTTTCGGAGCGAGTATCACGATTTTCTCGCCTTGATAGCTGTCCATGATCAAATCCACAATTTGATCGTCGGAGTACTTCACCATGGCTTCACCTGTTTCGTACGAATAAGCGGTGCTCACTCGTGCAAACAACAAGCGCATGAAATCGTAAATCTCCGTGATGGTACCAACTGTGGAACGCGGCGAACGCGATACGGTCTTCTGCTCGATTGAAATCACCGGGCTCAGCCCTTCGATTTTGTCTACGTCCGGACGTTCGAGCCCCCCTAAAAACTGTCGGGCATATGCAGAGAACGTTTCAATGTAACGGCGTTGACCTTCCGCAAAAATGGTGTCAAATGCCAAGGATGATTTTCCCGATCCACTAAGTCCTGTGATTACCACGAGTTGATTCCTTGGAATGCGGACATCTATGTTTTTCAGGTTGTGCTCACGTGCACCGTATACTTCGATGTATTCCTGCTGCTGCATCATTCTCGGGGTAATTTTATGGTGTACGAATTCCCAGATACGGGCAGGCGATTGGTGAGCAACCAAGTATTTAATCTCTTCAAGGCTCGAAGGTTTGACCCATTTTCACGCACCCATGCAGATAAATCAGCGATGGTTTCGGTTACTTCTACAGCCTTCGTATCAGGTTCCTTGTACATCTCAAGTTTGTCGATGGGATAACCGTATGCTTCAGGGTCAGACATGATGATTTTCAATGCCAGTATTCTGAAAACATAGCGCGACGTTTCCCGGTTTAGGTACAGATCGAAGAAATCATCTGTTTTCTGGAAGTCAATCTGATCCTGAAGTCCTTTGGGGCCGCAATTGTATGCCGCAGATGAGAGAATCCAGTCGTTAAACTTTCGTTGTGAATTTCGGAAAAATGCACATGCCGCATGTGTACTTTTCGCCACATGGAATCGCTCGTCAACATCCTGATTGATAACCAATCCATACTGTTCGGCAGCTGCCGGCATGAATTGCCAGAACCCCTTCGCGCCGGATGGACTTGTCACCTGTGCTAATCCACTCTCGATGACCGCAATGTACTTTAGGTCATCCGGCATTTTTTCTTCCCGGAGAATCTTTTCAATCTCGGGAAAGTATCGGTTGGCTCTTTTGAGAATTTGGATCGTCGAACTGTGGTAATAAGTGTTGATTACCAGCTCTCTATCCAATCGCTCGCGCATATCAAAATCGTCGATCGGTATTACGGTTCCACAAAAAACAACCGAATCAGGAAGCGGTGGCATTACCATTCCTTGAGTTGACGTTACTTCTGACTGATTTTCTACCGTTTTTTCATCGGTAGACGCGGATCCGCAGGATGCCAGAACAAACGCGATTCCAATCGCAAAAAGAGCAGGGGTGATCCTCATAGTACAAAAATAGCAATCAACTGCTACTATTGCTTGGTCCTTTGTATTTAATGGTGTTTCTAAAGAGCAGGGCGAAAACAAACGCGAAGTACAGCACGAACAGCAGTACGGTTACTTGCATTTCCAGTTTCATTAGATGAACCATCCCGATGGAGAGAAGCGTCGCAAAGAAACCGATGATCACAAATACGTACCAGACTTTTCGATCCGATAATCCGGAGTATGCCAAGTGATGCGTTGTATGATCTTTTCCTCCCACCATTGGTGATTGACCTCTTTTCAGGCGATTGATAACAACGGTAAGAGTATCCACGGCAGCCGGGGTGAATGCCACGATCGTTGCACATATTCCCAGCCAGGAGGGTTGTTGCATGTACGAGGATGAATTGATCATAAAATCGATGCCGAAATACGCGACAAAAAGACCTATGAATTGCGAACCTGCATCTCCCATAAACAACTTGGAAGGATGCACGTTCATGACCAAAAAACCAATGATCGCACCTATTCCTGAGGCCATTAAAAGGGTCCAAATATTGGTGTTGAAATCAAACAGAATCCAGCCAGAAACCAAGCATGAGACCAAGATGAAGAATACCGTGGTTCCGGTAATACCGTCCATATTATCGAGCATGTTGAGGGAATTCATGATTACAACCACCCACAAGACAGTTAGCGGACCATCTATGTAGATTTCGTGAAATACATCGGTATGAGTACCTGTTAGCGCGAGGATGACACCACACAGTATTTGCGTGACCAATTTAATCCAGGGACGTGTGTCATAAGCGTCATCCGCTAATCCCATAACGAAGGCCAGCGATCCCGACAGGAAGAGGCCCACGTACTTTTTGTTCTGGAAGATATTTACCTCATCGAACATAATGGAATATCCAATGGAAGCAAAAATGAATACCATGAAAAAGCTGATTCCTCCGAGCGAAGGCTTCGACTCACTGCTCCAACGAACGATCACATCATTCTTATTGCGAATTCCGAGTGTTCTTGCAAAATGCAATAGCAAAACATTGGTGATAAGGGCCACCATCAATCCTCCGCCTGCAAAGCCCAATATTTGAAGTATTTTGAAGATCACAGTCTCTTAAAACTGAGTTGCAAACTTACAAAATTCCTTTCCGATGGAATCTTTGCTGGATACGATCGGGTCACGTACACCCCAATCAATGTTTAAATCCGGATCATTCCAGGCGATACAATCTTCGGCTTGAGGCGCATAATACTCCGTGCATTTGTAGCAAAAAACCGTATCTTCTTCTAGCGCGACGAACCCATGGGCAAATCCAGGTGGAATCCATAGCTGCCGATTATTTTCAGCCGATAATAGAACCGCTATATGTTGTCCGTATGTGGAAGAATGCTTTCGGATATCAACCGCAACGTCAATTACACTTCCCTTGCTCACACGTACCAACTTCCCTTGCTCAAAGGGTGGGTTTTGAAAATGAAGTCCACGTAGAACGTTCTTTTTCGACACGGATTGATTGTCTTGCACGAAGGTGTACCTGCCCCCCGTGGCTTTATCAAATTGTTTTGCACTAAAACTCTCGGTAAACGTACCTCGATCGTCTTTAAAAATCCTTGGAGTAATCATCAATACTCCTTCTAAGCTTGTTGTCTCAATCATTTTTGAACCAGCGTAACCATCGGCGGCGTCCACTCTTGCCGATCCTGATATTTGAATAATTTTCATCTACATATCCTTCATCTTCATCTTCAAAACCAAAGCCATATCCATAGCCATATCCGTATCGATTGCTATTTGATCGTTTCACACCATTGAGGATTACATTCAACGATCCGAGTTGCTGCACTTCGAACAACTCCCGGACGCGCATTGCGAAGTTTCGTTTCGAGAAGTGGGATTTGAATACATAAATTGGAATATCGGCATCTGACAGGTTTTTCACCCCATCCGAAACCAAACCTACGGGCGGATTGTCCATCAGCACAACGTCGTAGCGCTTTTTCAATTCTTCCACAATGCTTATGAATTTCTCACTCAACAGTAATTCAGAAGGATTCGGCGGAATTGGACCCGCAGTAATTACATCCAGATTTTCAACCTGACTCTTTCGAATGACTTCGTCCAGATCACAGTGTCCGGCGATTACCGTGCTGACTCCTGCTTTATTTTCGATATCGAATCCGAGGTGAATTTTTGGTTTTCGGAAGTCGAGATCCAGAAGAATCGTTCTCTTGCCCGACATGGCAATAATTCCGGCAAGGTTCATCGATACAAAGGTCTTCCCTTCTCCGGATATAGATGAAGAAACAGCGATTGTCTTGTAACCCGGTGAAACATAACTCAGGTTCGTTCGAATCTTACGCATGGATTCGGCCAAGATCGACTTGGGAGCATCGGCAACTAGAATCCGTGAGTAATCCAACGGTAACTTGAGCAATGGAACACCACCCAAAATTGACGCCTTCTCCGGAAGGATTTTTTCCAAATCTTCAACCACGTTGATTTCGTTGAACATCAGGTATCGCAACAGAATGACTCCAAGTCCGGCAAACAGGCCGAGTATAATGAACGAAATATACACTACTTGGCGGTTCGGTTTTACAGGATTGTGATTCACTTTGGGTGAAGAGAGAACCCGGTTCATGGAAGTATAACCCGCATCTGAGATTTCGTAAAGGACCTTCTTTTCCGAAAATAAGTTGAAGTACTTTTCGTTTAGATTCTGAATGTTTTTCAATCGATTGAACTCCAATTTCTTTTCCGGCAAATCGAATGTTTCAACTTCCAACTCATTAATTTTTCGTTTAACAACAGAAAGGTTTTCAGACAATCGAGTCTCCAGAGATTTTATACTCCGCTGAATTTGTCCCATTTTGGACGAGATTTTCTGATCTATGTGCTTAATCTTCGGGTTGTCGAGGGTAGCTCCGGCGTAAATCAGATCATCTCGAGTTTCCAGGAGATCGTGCAATGATTGAAGTTTAGCAACCAGATTCGTCTCGTAGCTTTTTCCCATCATTTCCGGCATCAAACGATATACCTCAAGTCGATTGGTATTTTCCTTTAAGCTTGAGGACACCATTTCCAACGCTCTGAACTCTTCTTCCAGCGTAAACAGTTGATCCTGAAGTTTCGAAATGTTCACACTCAAGATGGTTCCCGCGGATTCCGGATCAGAAATTCGCGACTCACGCGAGTAGCGCATTAGCGTGTCTTTCGAATCTTCCAATTCATTGGACAACGAATCCAGTCGAGAATCAATGAATTCCAGAATACCCGCTGAACTTTTTCGTTTCAATTCCCTGTCGTAATCCACGAATGATTCGGAAATCGCATTGGTAATATCACGACACAATTTCGGGTTGTGTCCACGGAACGAAACACTGATCGTTTTTGCATTGGGGTCAATCGGAACAACGCTGAGGCCTTTAATCAAACTAGCCGAAAGTGACTTCTTATCGTTGAATACGAAGTATAGGTCATTTTCCGTTGAAACGCTTTTAAAATTCGCCGAGTTCGCAACTTTTACGACGATATCGAAATGCGTGTTGCGAATGTGCTCGTTGATCTTTCCATTCACCCGTATCGTTTTACCTCCGTATTCATAGTTAACTTCGATATTCTTTTGACCCTTTACAACGATGTGAATTTCCTGATTGATGAGTGAAGAATCCATCAACTCGTAGGGTTGTACGTTGAATGCGCTAGACATGTACTTCTCTTCAGTAAGCAAGTCTCCTTTTGAATACAAGCTCACATTCAGATTCAGTCGTTTCACTGCTCTTTCGAATAACAATTCCGAACGCAGAAGCTCCACTACACTCGAAAGTGCGCTGTCTTTCGTGTTGATGTTTTCGATATCCAACAAGTCTTTCGCACTATCGCGCTCTCCCAACTGAATCACCATTTGTGATTCGTAGATTGGTTTCGTGTAACGTAAGTAGGCGTATGCAACCGCCGTAAATAGGGCCACAAACAATACCGGCCACCACCAGTATCGCTGAAGAACGGTTTTGGCTATTAGAGGGTCGTATGACTTATTAATAATCATGCTATTTCAGAAGGAGAATTACCGAAACAATGAACATTGCACTCGATAACAATGACACAGCAGGCACTACATCCTCCGCCACTTCTTTTGATAAATCAGGTGTTGGTTCTATATAGACATAATCGTTCGCCTGTAGGATCATATCTGCGTATTTGAGTCCTTCTATTTTCGATAAGTCAATCCGATACAACACACGTTTACCGCTTTCCTTTCGGATGAGTTTAACGGAGTTTGCCTTTCCCCTCTCGGTAATGCCCCCAGCGGCCGCAATGGCTTCCATGAGGGTCGTATTCGCATTATCCAGCGGGATAACCTGTGCATCGGATCCATTTCCGGGAAAGACGATCACACGCTGATTGGTGATTCTTACCTGAACAAATAATTGTTCATAATGAATTGAGTAAGCACTGGCGATCGAATCTTCGCACTGTGTAATCGTAAGTCCTTCAACATTCAATGAACCGACCATGGGCAATTTAACAGTTCCGTCTTTTCGAACCAGAAATTCTGCGTCTTGTACAACTGCTACATTGCCTTCACCGATGCCGA
>JAURNA010000093.1 GCA_030830385.1 Crocinitomicaceae bacterium
CGGGGTCGTAAATCGTCTTCAAGACGTCAACGATTTTATTTTCAAGTTCGATCATATGTCTATACGGCGCGCAAAGCGTCCATTTTCATTCGTTTAACCATATTCGCCAATCCGTTTGAGCGAGTAGGAGACAAGTGCTCGTGAAGTCCGATTTCATTGATGAAATGTAGATCAGCCTTCGCAATTTCTTCCGGGCTTTCGTTGTCCAGAACCCGAATCAAAAGTCCGATGATTCCTTTGGTGATGATGGCATCGGAGTCAGCGTTAAATCGCATTTTTCCATCAACAATTGCTGTGTCGAGCCATACTCTTGATTGACAGCCATCGATGAGTTTGTCGTCGGTTTTATTTGATTCAGCAATTGCCGGAAGTTCTCTACCCAACTCAATAATGTATTCGTACTTGTCCATCCAATCATCATACATGCTGAACTCATCAATGATGTCTTGTTGTTTTTCTTCGAGTGTCATGAAGGCTAACCAATTATATTCAGGGTTCGACGAAGCGCTGCGACGAATACGTCAATTTCTTCCTTAGTGTTGTAGAACGCGAACGAAGCCCGAACAGTTCCGGGGATTCCGTAGAAATCCATGAGCGGCTGGGTGCAATGATGCCCCGTTCGAACAGCAATTCCTTGTTTGTCCAGTAGCGTGCCAATGTCAAAGGGGTGAATGCCGTCAACGACGAATGAGAGCACGCTGGTTTTATTTTTCGCCGTTCCAATGATGTGCAATCCTTCGAATTGTTCCAGCTGCTCCTCTGCGTATTTCAGCAATTCATGTTCATAAGCCGCAACTTCATCCATATCCAGTTCAGACAGGAATTCAAATGCTTTACCCAGACAAATTCCGCCCGAAATATGCGGTGTTCCCGCCTCAAACTTATGCGGAAGCTCGTTGTACGTCGTTTTTTCGAATGTAACTTTGGCAATCATGTCTCCTCCTCCCTGATACGGTGGAAGTTCCTCGAGAATTTCTTTCTTCCCATACAATATGCCAACACCTGTCGGCCCGAAAACTTTATGCCCCGAGAACACGAAGAAATCACAATCCAAGTCCCGTACATCTACTTTTTGATGCTGAATACTCTGCGCGCCGTCAATCAGGACTTTTGCGCCAACGAGGTGCGCCATTTGGATCATTCTCTTCACCGGATTTATAGTTCCCAGTGTATTCGAAATGTGCGTTACAGCAACAAGTTTTGTCTTCTCATTGAGCAATTGGGAATATGCGTCTAAATCAAGTTCGCCATTTTGATGAATCGGAATTACCTTGAGAATACACGACTTACGTTCGCAAAGCATTTGCCAGGGTACAATGTTGGAATGATGTTCCATCGCGCTGATGATAATTTCATCCCCTGCTTTCAGCGTTTCTCCCAAACTGAACGCGACGAGATTGATCCCGTCAGTGGTTCCTTTGGTAAACAAAACCTCTTCAGATGAAGGTGAGTTGATGTATGCAGCGATCGTTTTTCGCGCAGTTTCGTACGCTTCGGTTGCAATCTGACTTAAATGATGAACACCCCGGTGAATGTTCGCATTTTCGAGTGTGTAATAGCGATCAATGGCCTTGATTACCGACTCCGGCTTTTGTGCCGTAGCTCCGTTGTCGAAATAAATCAACGACTTTCCATACACTTCACGTTGAAGGATAGGAAACTGTTTTCGAATCGCTGAACTATCAAATGCCACTGTTGGGGTACTTGTATTCACTCCGCAAAGATAGCAAATCCACTTATTTGGAACGATTCTAAGTAAAGATTCTTTACGAGTTGGATTCCAGACTCATGCGACGATCTGTGCTTCCGTCCGTGTATCGGATGATGAAGGGTGATTTGTGTTCCGGAGATTGAATTGGTCTGCCCATAAAATCGTAGTAGCCAAGAATTTCCTTTTGGGAGTTCGATATTTCATTTGTGCTGAGTTGCGAGCCCCCAGACTGTGCTTGAATCATGATGGGTTTCGAGCCAATCATTCCGATTCCTTGTTCAACCCAACATTGGTAGGTTCCTGCTGAGGGAACAAGTACACTTTGCGTTGTTTCACCGGTTGACCACTTGTAATTGGTAAATCCGTCGGGTGCGGAAAGTGTTATAGAGCCCGGTACTCCTGAGCAAGTGATTTCAGGCTGAACGGGAAAATTCGGAAGTTCCTGGTGATAAATCGTGTTGTATTTGAGTCGTGCGTATGAGTATCGGTTAACCGATGGATGATACTTGAAATCCGGTACAGGGCTTATTGTGTTTGTCGTACCAAACGAGGTATCCGTTTTCATCGTAGATTTGAAGTGTATTGTGTACTTCAGGGGTTGATGGAAACATGGAAAACGGTGCATTCAGGAAATACAGTCCCGAATAGGTTGTATCGTAGCGATAAAACGTGTATCCGGGGATCGGATTTGGCGTGGGTTTCAACTGGCACCAGGCCACGTTGCTAACTAATAATATGGGAAGGAGTCGTTTCATTTTACGAAGTTAAGGAGACTTGGGTGATTGATTCGGAACGTCAGTGTAACCTACAGCGCAAATGCGATTCATGGCCTCGTATTTTTTATGCCGCCAAACGTATGCCCGATAGGCCATATTTAGTCAGAGCACCACCTGTTCGATACCCAAACAACAGATGAAGGATTTTCCCATACTGTTCAATTTGATTTTATCCGTGTGAATGCCGTTACCGATGATTGGATTTGAATCGCGGGTGTCATCTGCTGTAACTGCATAAATGATTTTTTTCATCTTCAATGAAATTGATGCATCAACTCCTTGGTTTCGAACAGCACATTGTTTCGTTTCTTTCTGTGGAACTCACAATGGTGAATGTAAAAAAAAACTCGCCTGGTCGTGTGCCATCGATAAGGTCGTTCGAAAAGGGTAACAGAAGAGCTACAATTTCTAGCAGTATGAGTTCTTATTCTGTATCCATTCCAGTACGTAAGAAATCGTTTACTCAAAGACACGGTATTCATGGGTCATGCTTCCGTCCCTGTGCAGAATCATCAAAAACTCACGGTTTCCATCGCCTCCCAGAATCGGAGAATCACAATGGTCGATATACGTCAAATGATTCAATTTCCCGTCGGATTTGATGCGTTCAATAACTTGCGGATACAAGGATGAATCCTTCACAATCCCACCCTTTCGCACGTTGTTTTTTCCAACTTCAAATCGAGGTTTTATCAGAGCGATCACATATCCGCCGGGTTTTACAAAGGAGTGAACGAACGGAAAAACCTTTGTTAAGGAAATGAAGGAAACGTCTATCACACAACCATCCACGAGACAATCGATCAACTTGGGTGTAAGTTCGCGAACGTGCGTTTTTTCAAGATTGACAACCTTCTCGTTATTCCGAATGTTGGCGTGAAGTTGGTCTTTCCCCACATCCACACAAAACACCTTGCTCGCTCCATTATTCAGTAAGACCTCCGTGAAACCACCTGTGGAAGCACCAATGTCCATGAAAGTCTGACCTTCGACCGTCAGATTCCATTTTTCCAATGCTCGCAATAATTTGAAAGCACCTCTCGAAACCCATGGGATTTCTTCTTCCAACATAACAATCTCGACGTCAGCCGGAAATCGTTTCCCGGTTTTGGTGATCAGCTTTCCATTTACCAAAACACCACAGTCGCGAATGATGTGTTCGGCCCGAACCCGTGTTGATACAAGTCCGCGCTGAATGAGCAATTTATCCAAACGTTCTTCCACGAGTCAAAGATAGACGAATCCTACAGTTTGTTACGGATTCAACCGTTCGGTGTATATTTGCAGATCAATTCACACGAATGACAAAAACAGTCTACATCACACGTAGGGAGACGTTCAATGCTGCTCACAAGCTTTGGAACGAGAATTGGTCGGCGGAAAAGAACGAAGAAGTATTCGGAAAGTGCAGTAACAAAAACTGGCACGGGCATAATTTTTTAATATACGTCACAGTAAAAGGAGTTCCGAACGAGGATACAGGATTTGTAATCAATCTCAAGGATTTGAGCGAAATCATTAAGCGGGAAGTTGTAGAGCCATTGGATCATAAAAATTTGAATCTTGACGTTCCATTTTTGCAAGGAATGCTTGCATCTACAGAGAACCTCGTGGTTCAGATTTGGGATCGCATTGACGGTTCGATTCGTAAGTCAGGGGGAGAGTTGGTGAAAATCAAGTTGGTTGAGACAGAAAATAACTTTGTTGAATATTACGGTGGGAACGAGCCCTACTGATTAGAAATTTATCTATGGACGAAAAACATTTGAACGAGAAAATAACCGAGGCACTGTCGTCGAATTATGGTGAAGTAATTCGTCAATTGGGGGAAGATGTCAATCGGGAAGGATTGAAGAAAACACCGGAGCGCGTAGCCAAAGCCATGCAATTTTTGACAAAGGGATACGGCGAAGATCCGGATGCGATCATGCAGGGTGCGATTTTTCATGAAGCGTACTCTGAGATGGTTCTGGTAAAAGATATTGAAATGTATTCATTGTGCGAGCACCACATGCTTCCATTTTTTGGCAAGGCACATATCGCATACATTCCCGATGGAAAAATTGTTGGCTTGAGCAAAATCCCTCGCGTGGTTGATTCGTACGCTCGAAGGCTACAGGTTCAGGAGCGACTAACGATTGAGATTCGCGATTGTGTTCAACGCACCTTGAATCCATTGGGTGTTGCTGTCGTTATTGAAGCTTCCCACATGTGTATGCAAATGAGAGGTGTTCAGAAGCAGAATTCGGTGACTACTTCGAGTGCATTTACAGGACTCTTTATAACGAACGATTCAACACGCAAGGAGTTTATCAATCTGGTTAATGCCAAGCTTCACTAACAAAATTTAACATTGACCAGATTGATCTTTTGGTTAACTTTAACTTAAAAACGAATGTTTAGTTCAGGATATTTCATCATCATCATTGGATTCATGGTACTCAGTGGTACCGTTGGATTCATTTTGAAACGGAAATTCAACAAGTTCAGTGAGGAGCCCTCAGCGGCAGGACTTACCGGGCGTGAAATAGCAGAGAAAATGCTCAGCGATTACGGTATCCACGATGTGAAGGTGACTTGTGTTCCTGGTCAATTGACGGATCATTACAACCCAATAGCAAAAACGGTGAATTTGTCAGAATCCGTTTATCACGAAAGCAACGCCGCCGCCGCCGCTGTTGCGGCACACGAATGTGGTCATGCGGCACAGCATGCAAATGCATACCGATGGCTGAAATTTCGCTCTGCCATGGTTCCCGTTCAAACGGTTTCCGGAATGCTGTTGAACATCATTATGTTCGGTTCCATCTTCATTGGTGCCATATTTTACGAAATATTCCCTTACCAGAATGTCCTGTTGATCTTGACGATTTCGTACGGTGCGATGGCCTTGTTTAGTCTGGTTACATTACCCGTTGAGTTTGACGCATCGAAACGCGCACTTGTCTGGATTCAGAACAGTGGAACTGCAACGCATGGTGAGTATCAAAAGGCGAAAAGTGCTTTGAATTGGGCAGCTACCACGTACGTAGTTGCGGCGCTTGGGGCCATCACAACGATGTTGTTCTTTCTACTTCAGTTTCTGGGAGCAGATGAATAGCGCTGTGATGCACGTTGCCCGCTGATGATGCAGGGAAACGTGATCATCGCATCAGGTGTTTCTTTCCGATGGTGGGTGGAAACAACTCCTGCCCATCCCCGACGGGTGCCTCCTCGCCATAGGTTGGTATTGCCGATGGTCGGAGGTAGTTACAGAACCACTCTGGTTGAGAGTAACAGACAAAAAAAGACGTATCACCACCAAGCAATGCGATCTGAATAAGTTGTTCATGGATACCCCTTCTCGTTCATGCTTCGCTCGGGCGAACACCTCCCGTAGGAGATAATTATGCAAACAGATTCAATTTAAACCAAAATCCAAATCGTACTTACCGGAAAATGTCTACTTTTGAAAAAAGCAAAAACGTAATGTCGGATAATTTTTTCGAAGGATCAACAGCAGCAGTAGGAACAATCATCACAATTGCATTGTTGGGAATTATCTTCTCAATTCTCATCTGGGGCTAAAATTCTGTAGTCAGAGACGATTATCCTGTCATTTCGCATTTGCGGAGGCAGGATTTTTTTTGCCTTTTTCACTGATAAAGAACACTCGGTAGAATGCCATTTAACTCGATTTTTGCCTGGGTCATCAAGAAGCGGATTCACCAGATAGATCTGTTCCGGAAATATCCCGTGGAAGTCCAAAGCGAGTTGTTCGAACGCTTGATCAGGTCCGGAAAGCACACACAGTTTGGTGAATTACATGACTTTCCATCCATCGATACATACA
>JAURNA010000094.1 GCA_030830385.1 Crocinitomicaceae bacterium
ATCGGGCAAACCGATGAAGCGAAAAGCAGATTTGATCGACGTTTGGTTCGATTCAGGCTCCATGCCATACGCGCAGTGGCACTATCCGTTTGAAAACAAGGAATTAATTGACAATCGAACGGGATATCCTGCCGATTTCATTGCCGAAGGTGTGGATCAAACAAGGGGTTGGTTCTATACGCTTCATGCAATTGCAACGATGACAATGGATTCCGTTGCGTACAAAAATGTGATTTCCAATGGGCTCGTTCTCGACAAGAACGGACAGAAAATGTCCAAACGTTTAGGAAATGCCATTGATCCGTTCGAAACGCTTGATAAGTACGGTGCGGATGCCACACGTTGGTACATGATTACCAATGCTCAGCCCTGGGATAACCTTAAGTTTGATCTTGATGGAGTAACCGAAGTACAACGAAAACTCTTTGGAACGCTGTACAATACCTATTCGTTTTTCGCGCTGTATGCAAACATTGATGATTTTGACACAAAGGTGCATGCAACCGAATACAGAACGGAAATTGACCGTTGGATTCTGTCGAAGCTCAATTCCCTGATCAAAGAAGTGAATGCGGCTTACGCTGAGTACGAACCTACTCGGGCAGGACGCCTCATTCAGGAATTTGTCGGAGACCACCTCTCAAACTGGTATGTACGATTGTGTCGTAAGCGTTTCTGGGTTGGTGATTTGACCGACGACAAGAAAGCGGCGTATGCTACTTTGCATGAGTGTCTTTCAAAAGTCGCCATTTTGGGATCGCCAATTGCACCGTTTTACATGGATCAGTTATACAGAGACCTTAACGAGGGCGCTGACTCCGTGCATTTAGCGATGTTCCCGGAAGTAAATGAAGGAGCTATCAATCTCCGGCTCGAGGAGCAAATGAGCATTGCTCAAAAGACATCTTCCCTGGTATTGGGACTCCGAAAAAAAGAAAAAATCCGCGTGCGTCAGCCGTTGCAGCGAATTATGGTTCCTGCTCTGGATAATGACTTTACGGAAAACATGAACCACATAAAGGATTTGATTTTATCGGAAGTGAACGTGAAAGAACTCAAGTTTTTGAAAGAAGACAGCGGAATTCTTGTAAAGCGCATCAAACCGAATTTCAAATCGATCGGCCCGAAATACGGAAAGCACATGAAAGCCATCGCAGCGATGATTGGACAAATGACCGCACAGGATATTTCCACGGTCGAAGCCAACGGTGGTTGGAAAGGAGAAATCAACGGAGATAACGTGGAGCTTGAACTGTCGGATTTCGAGATCACGGCAGATGATATCCCGGGTTGGTCTGTGAGTTCCGAAGGACGGCTTACGGTGGCTTTAGACGTGACAATTTCGGAGGAATTGAAGTCAGAGGGAATTGCACGAGAGTTGGTAAATCGGGTTCAAAATCTTCGCAAGGATTCAGGACTCGAAATCACGGATCGTATTGTATTGACGGTTGACACCAATGAAGCAATCCGTCAGGCGATCGAATCGAATTTGGAATACGTGTGCAACGAGGTCCTGGCCAACGATATTCAATTTGGAGCAACGGGCAGCAACGCGCTGATTACCGATTTGGTTGAAACGGAAGACGCCAAAATCGATCTGGTGAAGGGATAGAATTTACCCTGCTGGGGGGATCGTTTCGCGAAGCAAAGCGAGGAGGGATTGAATGCACGAACTACCCGTCATTTAAACTTGACTTCTGATCCCGAACTCACGTTAGTTCGCTTTTTTGCGCTTATAGACAGGTCGATTCACAAAAGCATTCGCCTGAAGCTCTCTGAATTCCGCTTGTGTGGGTTTCAGTAAAACCTTGGTTCCACTCGACGACTCCGACCTTTCCTTTTCCGCGATATACGGGAATGCTTCGCCCTCCAATTCATAGTCAAAATCCGCGATTTCCAACTTGTTTTTCGTAAAGGTGAATAATACGGGGACGTAATGACCGTTCTCGAGATAATTGATCAGATAACGGGATGCATCCAGTTTTTTGAGAACATTGTTCGATCCTTCTCCAGCAATACACGCCCGATTCCGAATTCCAAATACATAGTGTTCCCCATCTGTCTCGCAGGGAACGCTATCATTTTCGACTACTCCGAACAAAAAACCGTTGCGAACGTCATATTGAGATGATTCCCGAACGCTTTCACGACTAATTCTCATTACGCTAACAGATACAGCGAAGACACCATCTTCAGAAAACTCGTAGGCCATGACACCTTCCGGGTTCTCGTATTTTCCATGCCAGTTTTTCGAGACACTCAGCGATGCTTCCGAATCGAGAGGTTGAGGCGAAGAAAAGTAATAAGAATTCTGTCCTGAAGTCACTCCGGAGACACAGAGCAAAGCTGCAAAACGCAGGCCATTCCACATCTTTTTGAAAAAACAATCTATTGTCATATATATTTCTGTACACGTAACCACGAAACGGGTTCACGGTGCATTTCATTTTTTTATCGTTTCCAAGTGGCTTTTGCTCCGGAAATTTCACCCTCCGAACGACTCAGTAACGTATATTTTGCTTTGAGGACGGATTTGAAACGATCACGGGAAGAACCGATTTTAATAAGGCATAACTTGTAGCGCCGCATCAGTTTCTCCGTTGGTCCATTTCCACTCAATGTCTTCTTTTTGCTTTTGTTCTGCCCGGAGTCGAGTAATTTTTCTCTGCGCACCGTGAAGATCGCGTAATTTCACAGACTAAAATTAAAAACTTTGTCGGAGCAACAAAACACATGCCTGAGCGAGGATATTGGTGATATGCTAATTTTGATTAACTTATAAGTAGATGCGCACGAAGCGACCTAACTAACCTACCAAATGAATGGAATGAAAAGATGGAAGATGAAATCGCCTGTGAATCCGGGTGATGTGGAGAAATTTCGAACAGAATTAAAAGTAGACTCCGTGGTTTCGGAGCTATTGTTGCAACGCAACATTGATACCTTTCAAAAGGCAGAGGCTTTTTTTCGACCTTCATTGGATAAATTGCACGATCCCTATCTCATGAACGGTATGGATGCTGCGGTGGAATGCCTGAATCAGGCCGTTCTCAAAAAACAAAAAATACTGTTGTACGGAGATTACGACGTGGATGGAACAACGGCCGTCGCGATGATGCATACAGTACTGAAAAAATTCACGGACAATGTTGGTTTCTACATCCCGGACCGTTACAAAGAAGGATACGGAGTTAGTGAGCAGGGTGTTGATTTTGCAATTGAGCAAAAGGTCAAACTCGTCATTACACTCGATTGCGGAGTGAAGGCAAATACACGCATAGAACGCCTTCGTACAGAAGGGATTTCCGTTATTGTGTGCGACCACCACGAACCCGGAGAAACGCTTCCCGACGCAATTCTTCTGGATCCGAAACAAACGGCATGTAAGTATCCGTACAAGGAACTTTCGGGATGCGGAGTTGCGTTCAAATTAGTGCAGGCATGGTTTCAAAGAGAAGGGCATAACAACGATTTTTTGTTCAGGCAATTGGATTTTGTTGCGATTAGTATCGGGGCAGATATCGTACAGATGACGGGTGAGAACCGCACCTTGTGTTATCATGGTTTGAGTCGACTGAACGAACAGCCGAGGCTGGCACTTCGAAAAATGATTCAATTGGCCGCACGTGAGTTTCCGCTTACCATAACAGATGTCATTTTTGCACTTGCACCCAGAATCAACGCTGCGGGAAGATTGCGAACGGCCGAGAATGCGGTGAATCTGCTCATCTCTGATGATGAAGACATGATTGATCAGCTTGCACGTGAGATTCATGAGGACAATCGTCTGCGTAGAGAACTCGACGCCCAAATCACGCAAGAAGCACTGGATTTATTGGATTTAGCTCCGGAAAAACGCTGGACAAATGTGGTTCACGGTGAGCATTGGCACAAAGGAGTGATCGGAATCGTGGCATCGCGAATCATAGAATCGCACTATCACCCGACGCTTGTGATGTGTGGAGATGGCGAGATCATTACAGGATCGGCCCGATCAGTTCCAACCCTGAACATCCACAACGCTCTGGAGGCATGTTCCGGATGGTTGGAGGAGTTTGGGGGGCATAAATACGCTGCCGGCTTCCGACTGAAAAGGGAAAACCTGAAGTCTTTTTCGATGCAGTTTGAAGAAGTAGTCTCACAATCGATGCAACCGTCTCATCGCGTTGAAGAATTGGAAATTGATATGGAACTGGATTTTAATCAGGTATTCACGGCAGAGGAGAACCGGATGAAAATCCCCAGATTGAAGCGAATTTTACGTCAGTTTGAGCCCCATGGACCCGGAAACATGAAACCGACGTTTCTCGTACGGAATGTCTACACAACGAATGTTCGCTTGCTAAAAGATGTGCACTTGAAGTTGGACGTTACGCAGCCGAATGAGGATGTTGTTCTTCCTGCGATTGGGTTCAACATGCCACACCATGAAGACACAGTGGCTTCAGGAATACCGTTTGATTTGGTC
>JAURNA010000008.1 GCA_030830385.1 Crocinitomicaceae bacterium
CACCGCTGCTGATCATGCGTTCCTTTTCTCCTATGCCAGAAAGCTATCCATCGAAGGATTGAGTGTTGGAGGAAATGCCAAAATCATTTACCGCAAAGTTGGCAACTTTGCAAAGTCGTGGGGATTTGGACTCGATGCCGGAGTTCAATACGAAAAAAACAAATGGAAATTTGGCGGTGTTGCAAGAGACGTTACATCCACCTTCAACGCCTGGGTGTTCTCACTCGATCAGGAAACGCAGGAGGTTTTCCTGAACACAGGAAATGAAATCCCTGAAAATGGACTCGAGCTCACACTCCCGCGGTTCATCCTCGCCGGATATCGAAAATTTGATTTTGGCGAAAGCGGCATTCACGCATCCGCAGAAATTGATCTGGACCTGACAACAGACGGAAAAAGAAACACCTTATTGAAATCCAATATTGTTTCTGTTGACCCACACATGGGCATTTCGGTGGGGTACAAAAACTACGTAACAGTTCGGGCGGGTGTATCCAACATTCAATCCGTTTCAGACCTTGACGAAAACAGTTCGCTGAACCTGCAACCCAATATCGGAATAGGACTTAGCTTCAAAGGAGTATCACTCGATTATGCCTTCACTGATATTGGCGATGTGTCTGTAGGACTCTACTCACATGTGATTTCATTACGTTTATTATTAAACAAGCCGAATCCGGTTCCCAAACAATAAAACGGCATATGAAACTACTAACGATAATACTCGGATTCTTCACCCTATCTCCCGTCTTTACGTTCGGGCAGACCTACGGGAATGAATGGATTGATTATACGCAGCAATACTATTCACTTCCAATTAGCACAACGGGTGTTTATCGCCTGACATATGACGATCTCGTTGCCGCAAACATTCCGGTAACAACCTTCTCCTCGGGAAACATCCAAATGTTCGGACGGGAAAAAGAAATTCCCTTGTATATCCAGGATGGTGGAGATGACACCTTGCACTCAGGCGATTATATCATGTTTTATGCAGAAAAAAACGACAGCTGGTTGGATTCACTGCTTTATTCGGATCCAGGTACACTCGCGACGCCTTCATTAAGTCTGTATAACGATACTATCCATTACTATTTTTCCTGGAACAATTTGTCCAATAACTTGCGCTATGTGCAGGAAACGGACATTGATTTCGCTTCTTATACTCCCCACGCTTATGTGTGGAGAGTTACAGAATTCGCCGGAACACAGCAATATCATCAGGGAGAGCGAAATAACAACTCATCCAGTTCTCTCTACACGCCAGGTGAAGGTTGGGGACTTGCGCAATATAACGGGGTTCCGAGTGGGTATACTTTTTTCCAAACGGCACCAACCCACCTACCATACTCTGGTGCCGGAGCCCCAAATGCTGTATTAGAAACGCGGGTAACAACGGCCTCAAATGGATGGCATCATAGTCGAATTCGTTCCGGTAATTCGCTCAACGTTTTGGCGGACGATACCTTATACGGTTACGGTCAAATCAAAGCCATTTCGCAAATTCCTCCAGGAGAAATCACGCATCCATCTTGTCCGATTAGAGCGGAAATTGTGAATGACCTATCGCAGAGTTCTGACCGACAGTCATTGACCTATTATCGGCTTGAATTCCCCGTAATAGCTAGCTTTCTGGGTTCAACCTCCGGGGAATTGTATGTGGACAACCATCCAACAGAGTCAAAAGCTTTGGTGGATATCGCTAACATGTTCTACGGGACGCCCTATATTTTCGTCCATGGTGACACGCCACGTATGGTTCCGATCGTGTACGTTCCCGGTGGACCAGGCCCTTTCCGAATGCTTATCCCGAATAGCGCTAATGGAGTAAGACAACAGGTTATCTTTAGGGACAGTACTTCAGTTTTGGCTTCCCCTTCTCTTTCGCCAATCAATGATAATGGATACTTCACGGATTACGGTCAAATGCCACTGGACTCGAATCTCTTGATGATTTATCACGCAAAGCTGGACTCTTCGGTACTTGCGTATGAGAGTTATCGTACAAGTGCAGCTGGAGGGGCGCATTCGGTGATCAAGGCCGAGGTAAACGAACTCTACCATCAATTTGGTGGAGGGATTCCGAAGCACATCAATGGAATTCGAAGATTTACACATTTCATTTACAACAATTCGGTACGTCCGCCGGAAGGCTTGTTCCTGGTTGGAAAAGGCATTCGGGAAGCGAACATCAATTCCCAAACATTCGACGGACATGGAACACGATTCAACGCGGGTCGATATGCACTCTCACTTGTTCCATCATATGGATTTCCGCCCAGCGACATCTGCATCACAGCAGGACTAGAGGGCACTTCCAATTGGGCACCTCTTTTGCCAACAGGTCGCATTTCCGTCAATAATAGTCAGGAACTATTCAATTACCTGGATAAGGTTGTTGCCTACGAATCTGAGCAGGACCCGACCCATGTTTATTCCACTGCCACCAAAGACTGGCAGAAGCAGGTTCTTCACCTCGGAGGAGGATCTAATCAACTGCAACAAAATATATTTACTGCATCTTTGAATAGACTAAAAGATTCTATCGAAGGACCTTATTACGGTGGAAATGTGACAAGTGTTTTCAAAACTTCAAGCAACCCAATCGACCCAACCCTCCTACAGGAAGTAACCGATCACATTTCTCAAGGCGTGAGTCTGATGAGCTACTTGGGACACTATTCAGGCAATAATGGATTTGAGATCAATCTGGACGATCCTAGTAACTGGAACAATGCGGGAAAATATCCTGTAATGCTCGTGAATTCTTGCTACAACGGAAACATTTTCCAGTCCACTGTTTCTAATTCCGAGTATTTCGTTCAGATTCCCAATGCCGGAGCGATCGCTTACATTGCATCTGTAAATTTGGGAATAGATAGCTACCTTTCTGAGTATTCACGCTATTTGTACAGCCAATTCAGCCGGGTGAACTACGGAAAAACACTGGGTGAACAAATGATGTACACCGTTCGATCTCTGGAGTCCATCACATCGAATAACTTAGACAGAGAAGCCACTTCCAGTCAGATGGTTTTACACGGAGATCCTATGCTCCGTTTGAATTGGCACCAGAATCCTGAAATAGAGCTCTTGGAAGAGGGTGTTTGGTTCAATCCTTCAGAAATTGACCTGAACACGGATAGCATTGAGATCAACATTGCCCTTACCAATCTTGGAAAATCCATCGCTCAACCATTTTCCATCGAAATTGTGCGAAACTTCCCGGGAACAAGCCAGGATTCTGTTTATGCGATTCTGGTCAATGAGCTTGACTACAAAGACACCTTCTCCATCAAAATTCCTGTACAGCAATCAATCAGTCTTGGCCTGAACAATTTCACGATTTCTGCGGATATTCCAAGTCAGATCACTGAACAATACGATGAAGTCAACAATAACCGTGTAACGAAAACCCTACTCATCGGTATTGATGGAATACTTCCCGTTCTTCCATGGGAATTTGCAGTTGTCCCACGTGATTCGGTTACCCTAAAGGCTTCCACCATTGATCCGATCGCTGATTTCAATACATATCGATTTGAATTAGACACTACTGACCTGTTCAATAGCCCGGAGTTTAGATTTGCATTGATTTCAGACTTCGGAGGTATACAGGAAGTCAACCCGAGCGAATGGTTGAGCTCTGCTGGCGATCCATTCCCTCTTGTATGCGAGGACAGCACCGTTTATTTCTGGCGAGTAGCCGTAGATGAACCTACCCCCATCTGGAGAGAAAGTAGCTTCCAGTACATAATGGGAAAAGAAGGTTGGGGCCAGGATCATTTCTTCCAGTTTAAAGACAACGGCTTTGTCAACATTGATTATGTTCGTCCGGTTAGGGAACGGCAATTTACTACATCGGGAACACGTACGCTTACTGTGAGCGTGATTGAAAATGCTTTCGCACCGGGTCATTACGAAAATTTTTGGTCACTGGAAGGCTATTTTTATCGTGACGACAATTATGGAATCGGCAATTATCTTGACAAGCTGCACGTTGGGGTTATTAATCCGAACACGCTGAGCGCCTGGTATAATAATTTCAACGGACAAAACACTCAAAATAGTTTTGGAAATAATAACGACGGCATTTCCTGGTATCCGAATGGAGGGCGTCCGATGAGCATCTTTACCTATCGTCAAGATGACATCGCGCAAATGGACGCCTTCCAGAATCTGATTCACAACATCATACCCGATAGTTTTCATATCGTGATCTATTCGCCCCGTGGAACGCGCTATGATAAGTGGAATCAGATCGATTCTGCCGATATGTACGACCTATTCTACGGGCTGGGTGCAGATTCGAACATTATAGACCCGACGCTTGGAATTGGAAAGCCCCTTGCATTTTATGCCCAAAAAGGTGCACCGAACACAGCCCAAACGACCATCTCGCCGAGTTGGAGTGTTCCGGGAATCATACATGCGGAAATTGCGAATCCGAATACACAGGGAACCGAATCAACACCGCTCATTGGTCCGGCTGCTGCATGGGGATCCATGTACTGGAAGCAAGATCCTCAGGAAATCCCTTCACAGGACACAACCATACTGACTATCAAGACATATGACATCAATCAATCTCCGCAATATATAACAGATGTGGCCTTTACGCGAAATGATTCTATCCTCAACTTGACAGGTATCGTAGATGCCAGTTTGTACCCCTACATTTCTCTGGAGGCTTCTTATACGGACACCGTCTCAGGTACACCCGCTCAAATTGATCGCTGGCATGTATTGTATGACCCACTGCCGGAAGCAGCAATTGACGGTTCAAACGCTTATTTGTGGTCCATCGCCGGAGATTCGATTCAAGAGGGGGAAGATATACAGTTTGCCGTGGATGTCAGAAACATTTTCGACATTGACATGGACTCTCTTCTGATCACGTACTGGGTAGAAGATGCGAATCTGACGAAATACCCGATCAGTTATCCACGTCAGGATTCATTGAGAGTGGGAGAAACGCTTCGCGACACCATTACATTTAATACGAAAGGACTCAATGGGACCAGCTTGTTCTGGATGGAAGTCAATCCATATGTGAACGGCAGTATATACGTTACCGATCAACCCGAACAGGAACATTTTAACAACCTGCTGCAAATACCATTTTATGTCACCAGGGACGAAATCAATCCCCTCCTGGATGTCACATTTGACGGAAGACACATCTTAAACGGAGACATTGTGAATCCGTACAGTGAGGTATTGATCACACTGAAAGATGAAAATCCATTCATGGTCATGGACGATGTTTCAGATACAACGTTATTTGGAGTCTACCTCACAGACCCATTGGGCAATCAGAAAGCCATTCCTTTTGTGGACGGAGCGGGAAATACCGTAATGCAATGGATTCCGGCAGAGCCACAGCATAAGCGATTCAAGATCGTTTGGCCGGCAGAATTCGACATGGACGGAACCTATACTTTATATGTGCAAGGGGCCGATCGAAGTGGGAACCTTTCCGCCGAATTGGAGTACCGTGTGTCGTTTGAGGTTATTCACGAATCTACCATCACAGCGATGATGAACTATCCCAATCCGTTCTCGACGAGCACGCGATTTGTGTTCACGCTCACGGGATCGGAATTACCGGATGACATTCAGATTCAAATTATGACGGTTACAGGGCGCGTGGTGCGTGAAATCACCGAACATGAAATCGGTCCACTATATATTGGACGTAACGTAACTGAATTTGCATGGGATGGAACGGACCAATTTGGTGATCCATTGGCCAACGGGGTGTATCTCTATCGTGTGAAAGCCCAGATTAATGGAGAAACTATTAAGCATCGTGAATCCGGTGCAGACCAATACTTCAAGAAGGAATTTGGTAAGATGTATTTGATGCGTTGACGTAACCCAGAGTCCGTGAGTTGGACCGACCCCTGAACACATGGAGACCAAATCAAACGCCATGAAAAAACAATTCATCTTAACCCTCGTGATTGGAGGGCTCACATTTACTTCCTGCAAGAAATGTAAGGAGTGCACAATAACAACCGTTCAGAACGTCAATGGTTTTAATCAGAGCAGTTCAACTACATCAGAATATTGTGGCGACAACTACGATGACGCTCCAGCTGATGGAACCGTTAACCAGGAAGTCGGCAGTATTCAACAAACGGTAACGACTACCTGTAAAGACAAGTAATCACTAAAAGAAGCGGCAGTTGAAGATCGCGGTATCATCCACGAGATTCAGCGGCCCTTTCCACTCATCCAACTTTGAGAAAATAAGGCTGTTCAGGTCTTCCATTTTCAAGGGGTAATAACTGTGGACCATTTTTACGAGTTGTTCCACACCGAAGAATTCACTTTCTACATTCTCCAACTCCACTACCCCATCCGTGTACAGTACGAGCGTTGTATTTGGACCAAGGACCTCTTCACCTACCTCAATAAACGGCAATTCATCCAGCATCCCCAATCCAATGCATCCCTGTGAAAGGCTTTTTACCTTTCTACCATTTGTGATAAACGGATGATTATGTCCTGCATTGACGTATTGAAGAACGCGGGATTCAGCATGATAATGCGCGATGAAAAACGTAATGAACTTCTCCCCTTTTGCACTTCGCATCACTTTCTCGTTCAGCTCATGCATCAGAAATTCCAGATCGAAGCGCTGGTATTGAAACAATGTACGAATCGTCGCCTGAAAATTTGCCATGAGCATTGCAGCTGAAATTCCTTTGCCCGAAACATCCGCAATGCAAATGATGTATTCATCTTCCCCGAGCGGAATAAAATCATAGTAATCGCCTCCTACCTCGTGTCGCGGCGTATAGCGCGCTGAAATGTCCATCCGGCGGTTGGACGGCAAATCTTCCGGAAATAGCAACTTCTGCATGGCAGATGCCACTTCCAACTCTTTCTTGTAACGTTCCTGCTGAACGTTCATCCGTGCCATCCGTCGGTTTTCAATCGCCACAACCACAATGTTCGTCAGCGTCTGAATAAAACTCATCTGGCTGTAAGACTTGTCAAATTTACCCCGGCTGTACTCGACGCCATCCATGAGCAAGTAAGCCAGCGCTTTCCCCTTGTGAAAAACAGGAATGACCACGTCAAAATCTTTGATCACTCTTGAATGCGACGATTCAATGAATGTGATTTCCCGGAAACGCGAGAGCTCTTCCTCCACGTTCATTTCTCGCACTTTACCGCGGTATCCAACGCGAAGCAGACAGTTCCATTCTTCCTGCCGATTGAACAGCACAAATTTCCCAAAGCCGAGTTGCTCGTGCACAATAAATTCAAACAAACGGGTGATGTCATCGATATCTCGATTGAGATTGATGGCATTGGTAACCTCCAATAGCGAATGCAGCTTAAAATCTTTAAGCCTGATTTGGTTCTCCAGATTTTTCACCCATTGCTCTTGCATCACCTCCTCTCCAGAAATTCCGGTAATTTTTTAACTGCGGCAATTTCACGAAAGCGAACGCGCGCTTCAACACAGGGACTCCCCAGGTACGATTTGCCTGGTTCGAGGCTTCGTCCAACTCCGGACTGCCCAAGCACAGTTGCACCTTCTCCGATCACTACGTCACTCACAACACCAACCTGTCCCCACAGCGTAACATTATCTTCGATTGTTGCACATCCGGCAATCCCTACATTGGCTGCCATGAGGCAATGTTTTCCTACCACAGTATCGTGCCCGATGTGCACCTGATTGTCAATTTTCGTTCCTTCTCCCACTTTCGTTGTACCACTCACACCTGCGTCAATTGTACACAGCGCGCCGATTTCGACATTTTTCTCAAGGTGTACCTCTCCGCATGAGTGCATTCGATCGAATCCGTCTGGTTTTTTCTTGTAGTAGAATGCGTAATGACCGATAACAGAATTGGGACCTACAATCACTCCCTCGTCCAATCGGCAATGGTCACCGATCACGACTCCGGGGTGCAGCACGACATTCTTTCCGATGGAACAATGATGTCCTACGAAAACATTGGGGTACACCTGGGCGCTTTCATCGATTATCGTCCCATCACCGATCGTAACAGGTTGGAATTTCTTCGGTCGGAAATGCCGCGTAAGTCGGTTGAAATCATCGAACGGAGTTTCAGAAACAATCAATGCCTTTCCTTCTGGACACTCCACTTCTTTATCGATCAAAATAGTTGTCGCCGCGCTGTTTAGGGCTTTGTCGTAGTATTTGGGATGATCCACAAATACAACATCACCGGCCTCCACCTGGTGAATTTCGTTGATTCCCGTTACCACGTGATCTGCCATTCCGACGTAGGATGCTCCGATTAACGCTGAAATTTCTTCCAGGCTGTAGCTTCGATCTAATTTCATTTTACAGTCTTTATCAACCTAAAGATACGTCACAGGAAACCCAAGCCGGGAGTATTTCCCTTTTGTTATCCGCCACTGGTTGTTGATAGCGTTTGAACCAATGACAAAATGAAGTGTACAGAAGGAAAACAATGCTCTTTGCAGAGGCTTATCTTATTCTAGACAACAGCCTTTGGTCAAATGAAGATCGTTTTTACTTAGGACGGTGTGATACTGAATGTAGTTGCCATTGAATTGATGTTGACATTGTCTGCCATAAGACTGCTCTCGGGCTTTCTCCTCCTGATGTTGCTCTGATGTTAGAAGACAGCGTGAATCAATAAGCGAATAATGCTTCGAGTGCGGCCTTCACTTTGTCGCCATTCGGCAATAGGGTTGCCTCGAGAATTGAATTAAGGGGTATCGCAGGCGTATCGATCGAACCAACAATGGATACAGGGGCATCGAGCACCTCGAAGTTATCGCGTTGAATGCGCCCTGCCAAACCGAGCGTAAATGAAGCTTCGCAAGACTCTTCCGTGACAAGCATCACCTTACCATGCCGTCTGGCTGCCTTATTGATTGCATCGTGATCCAAAGGGTTCAGGGTTCTCAAATCAATAATTTCCACCTTCCCTTCAAATGACCTGGCCGCTTCCAGTGTCCAGTATACACCGCGCCCGTATGTGATCACGCAACAAGACATTCCTTCGGTGATGGCTTTTTGATCCGCTGCCAATACCTGACGTGCCTTTCCAAAGGGAATTACATAATCTTCATCCGGTTCGATGGACATTGCTCCTTCTGTACCCGCAATTTTAGACCAGTACAGTCCTTTGTGCTCCAGCATCACCACTGGATTCGGATCATAGAATGCCGACTTCATCAAACCTTTCAAATCTGCACCTGTAGAAGGATACGCCACTTTGATTCCGCGAATATTCGTCAACACAGATTCCACGCTGGATGAATGGTATGGACCACCCGACCCATAGGCTCCAATGGGAACGCGAACGATGCAACTCACCGGCCATTTTCCGTTCGACAGATAATACGATCGGCTTACCTCGGTAAACAATTGGTTCAGACCTGGCCAGATGTAATCGGCAAATTGAACTTCCACGATGGGTTTCAATCCTACGGCGGACATTCCCAATGTCGATCCGATGATGTATGCCTCTTGAATCGGTGTATTGAATACGCGGTCGTCGCCATAAGTTTGCGCAAGTGTCGCCGCCTCGCGGAATACACCTCCAAGGCGTCCGCCAACATCTTGTCCGTACAATAACGCTTCCGGGTGTTTCGCCATCAACTCACGAACCGCAAACAAGGCTGAGTCAACCATTACAGTTTTCTTCTTCCCTTTGGGTTCGCGTTCTCCTTTCTCCTCTGTGACAGGCGTTGGTGCGAAGATGAAATCTTGCACTGAATCCGTCGCCGGCTCCTCGGCATTGATTGCCTTTTCGTATTCCGCATCGATGTGCTGGCGCGTATCGCTTTCAATATCGGATAATGTTGTTTCATCGATTCCTGCATCCAGGAGAAGCTTTCTCAACTTTGGATACGGATCGTCTTTTGCCGCTTGCTCCAGATCGTCACGGTACCACTCTTTACGAACGCCGGATGTATGGTGTCCAAGCAAGGGAACTTTCGCATGAATAATAAACGGACGTCGCTCTTTTCGGACCTTTGCGAATACTTCTTTGATTGTTTGGAAACTCAAATCAAAATCACTCCCGTCGATCGTGCGAACTTCGATCCCATTGAATCCTTTCGCATAATGCGTGATATCCTGCGCCCGCGTTTCTTCTGCATTGGCTGAAATGTCCCAACCGTTATCCTGCACGAGGTAGACAATCGGATATTGCTTCAGCGCTGCCATTTGAAACGCCTCAGACACTTCTCCTTCCGTACAGGAAGCATCTCCAAGGGAACACACCACGACTGGTTTGTCGTTTCCGTGATCCTCGGCAAGATTCAGTTTTTCTTTGTACTGGATTCCCATTGCCACTCCGGTCGTTGGGATTGCCTGCATTCCCGTCGCCGACGACTGGTGTGGAATTTTCGGCATATCGTCCCGATTTAGGGAAGGATGTGAATAATACGTTCTGCCTCCTGAAAATGGATCGTCTTTCTTCGCAAATATCTGCAGCATGAGTTCGTAGGGAGTTATGCCAATCCCTAACAAAATGCTGTCATCGCGGTAATACGGAGCTACCCAATCCTGGGGCTTGAGTTGCATTCCACATGCGAGTTGAATGGCTTCATGCCCGCGCGATGTTGCGTGCACATATTTGGACGTTACCTCTTTGTTTTCCTCGTATTTCTCGGTCAGCGTTTTCGAAGTACACATCAACTGAAATGCTTCCAGCAATGTTTTTTTCGGGGTTTTAACGGAAGAAGATTTTTTTGATTTCGCCGCCGTAGATGCCATTTGGTGTTTCATTGTTTGAGGGTCACAAATATACGGAATGCAGGGTGAATTTGGAATAATACCTGCCTTCGACTGATGGAACGCTTCGGGAGACGAAAAAAATAAATGATGAATCAGGGATTGGTGATGTGGTTGATTAACGATTGTGAATTCGGGGGAAGTAGTGTTTTGATAATTAGACCTTCACTCTTTTTTTCGTTAACGGGTAGTAACATGAACGCTTTCGAAATGGCGAAAAGACCCATAAAACGATCAACATTCATACGAATCTTCCTTCTGCTCAGCTCTGTTTTTGCCCTGAGCCAAAGTGATTCACACTCCGGTAAGCATAGACAATGTGATTACAACAAGTTGCGAAGCTCAGCATTTCATAAATTATTCGAGAAAATACTTGGGGATTGTAAGCGATGGTGTTCGAATGAACAACTGCTGCAACGAGGGTGCTGAACGATTCACCGGGCATTGTCCATCGGCTTTCGGACACGAACTCATCAGGGGATGAACGTTGAAAAAAACCTACAAACCATTGTGTAAATCGCTTTTCTGAATATCTGCTATTGATTTAATCCTTATCTTGACGAACAATAACCGCATTCAGCGCTTTGCTTACGCCTAAGCGATTTGTTGAATTTTAACATCACTATGCATGAGGTCAATTGTCCTTTCTCACCGCTTAATGAGTCCATTTATAGCGGTCTTTACACTTTTATCCATCGTCATATTATCGATAGGATCCTGCTCAGAATCCAGCGAAAATGTGAATGAAATTGTTGATGAAACAGACTCCACAGCGTATTACGCATTTCGAAATTCTGTGAACGAGCCCCCCGAAGACTACCAGGGCCCCAGGTTTGAACTGAGCTGCAACTACCCCACCGAATTACCGGCCGGAGGAGCGGACATGCCCTGGATGAAAATCGACGTCGACTTCACGGATAAAAACCCGAGTTGGTCCGATGGTCCGTGGTTGGATTACATCAATGCTATCAAAAGATATGCGTTCGAAGGGCAAGACCAAAATCTGACCAATGATGCCGGATGGAAAGCAGACATTGACGGCGGAACCCGTTGGTTTCACGTTCCTTGGATGGCATACAATGCATCCGCCGGACGAGAATACGTTCATGGATGTACGAGCGAGAGGATCGCATCGGTGGAAGACTTTGACGGAGACGGAGTTGTTGATATCGCAACCGGTATTGGTAACCTTCAACACTCAAATGATGCCTCGTCAATCACCCACTTCGAAACCTGGGCAGTCGGAATGTACAACGAATATGCGGGCTATGCATTCAGCCAATTGTTCCCGAAAACGGGAGTTCCCTCACTTACCGATAATTTACCAACAGGATTGCCTTTCCCGGTAGGAACCTGTGTGGTAAAAACACTTTTTACCACGGCAACCGATCAGGAAGTACCGTTTCTGGTTAATTCTCCTGAGTGGACGGTGAATCGCCATAAAATGCAGGGAGATACAACGTATTTGTGTGAGCGTGAACGTCAGGCAGTATATCTCGTTCAGGTAGATGTTGCCGTCGTAGACCCACGATCTCCCACGAATTGGGTTTTCGGAACCTTCGCATACAACGGAACACTTGACGGTGCAACAGCTGTGGAGCGTTTGGATCCTGTAGGCATTCAGTTTGCAATGGATCCGGGTACCTTCCCGGGGATTGAAAAAGACAAATCCGAACCCGCATATCAATCTGTATTGAACGATCAAATGACGATCTACGAACATTTCGGGTGTAACGGTCGTTTGTGTGGGCCCGTGGACAATCCTGAGGCATCGTGTATGTCCTGTCACGGAGGAGCCTATACGGCTCCAATGAATGAGTTAGATAAAATGGGAGAGAACATTCCTCAAATTTTCGGATTTGATGGTATGTGTACCACATTCAACGAGCAAAATGAGGCATTCTTCAGCAACCGGAAATACCCGGAACCTTACTTTGAAGATATGTTTCCGGATGCCATTCCGCTGGACTTCTCGTTACAGGTTCAGGTGGCATTTACCCAGTACAAAAAATATACGCTGAACGCGAAGAACACGTGTTCGCCTACAACTCCGCATTAAGATACTGACGAAACTTAATTGTATGAGCTTCTCAAACGTAGTTTGGGAGGCTCTTTTCATTCACTTACCTGCGAAATTAGGATAAAACCCTACTTAAATTCGTGTTGATTTTGATTTTCTTCGAAGGTGTATCCACTTGTACAGAATGAGTGGAGCGACCCAATTGGCACAACAAGATTCGGAGTCTGGATAATTGATCGTACGATTGGATGCCCGAGGGGAACGGCCTTCGCAACAACCCATAAAAAAACGGAATCGTGATGAATTCAGAACAATGAAATTATCCGAAAAGAAGTACCTTTCTGATTGGTGAAGAATCTAACGAATCGGTATGATGAATGCATGGGGAAATTTTGCACAAATCCTCAACGGATTTCTATGTGCTACACTGAACTGATAAAACACTATCAGGAACCTTGGAGATACTACCACAATCTGGATCATTTGACCGCCCTTTTCAAAGAGTTCGACACGGTAAAATCGCAAATTCAGGATACAACGATCGTAACACTTGCCATTTTTTATCACGACGTAATTTACGATGTTCTGCGGAGCGATAATGAAGCGAAAAGCGCTACATTATGTGAAGATCATTTGACAAAACTTCACGTTCCGGACTCAATCATCAACGATGTAACATCGGCCATTCTGGCATCTGGTGATCATTCGGTTACCGAGCATTCTGACATCAATTTATTCATGGATATGGACCTTGCTGTGCTGGGTGCCCCGCAAAGAGAATACAAAACGTATTGCCGCAAAATCCGATATGAGTACATCGCCTATCCGGGCGTTCTTTTTGATCAGGGAAGAGCGCTTGTTCTTGCCGAATTGTCCAGCAAAAATTCCATTTTTAAAACCGATCACTATACGAATCGTTTCGAAGAGCAAGCGAGAGAAAATCTGGAAGCAGAATTGAAAGCGCTTAAAAGCCGAAATTATACGTCTGTTTTGGACAGCGGCGAATATGTTCAATACCTCGAATTTGACAGCAATCTGTCCGAGTTTTATACAGCCGCGTGCCAATTCCTCGATGAACTCACGGGTGTCCGGAAGATAACGCATGCCTCCCGTTGGCTTGACAGTGGATGCTATCAATTTGATTATAGGGGTGTTCGGCTTCAACTCAACTATGAAGGCTCACTCGGAACCTATTTGAAAACTGAAGCAAACCCATCTGAAAACGATCGCAAAGTAGCCGATGAATTGTTCGAACATTTGACCCAGGTTCGACTGACATCGGCTGTTGTATTGGGAATGTCCGGATTTTTGAATCGCGCACTCAATCAATTCCCTTCCCCCAACGACTTAAGATCGTCGTCGTGAAAAATCATTTCCGAATGATGTGAAAACAATCGACATGCCATGCGGTAAACGTATGGAGTCGGAATTCGAAATTGTACGAACGCATGCTGCGTTTCCCGGTTACATTGAGGTGAAAGGGTTCTCCCGCCTCATCCGTTTTGACAATGATTCGAGGCTGCACGATTCAGGAAGTGTCGTGCCGGATGACTATACGGTCACTAAATGGGCTGTACACGAATCAGGGCCGGATTTAACCGGTTTGGAGTTCACCGTTTATTCGACCGGTCCGGTTGCCAGCGATCAAATCCAACCAGCTTTTGATCAATTCCATGAATCATTTGAAATGAGGGGTTGCGATTACGTTATGCTATTGACGAATGACCGATCACCGATCCAACCTTCACTATTCCGAATGCTACATCATCGCCTTTTCTTTACCTGATTCTAATCTTTGTTCCGATTCTTAAAAAACTCTTGTTTGCGTCGTTGTTTTTCCTTCTCCCATTCCTTTTTTTCCTGAGCCGTCATGGGTTTGTCGGTTTGAGGAAACGGATGATCGTTCATCGCCGGAATTTTCTGCTTAATGAGTTTTTCGATTTCCTTCAGGTATGTGTTTTCTTCCGGTTCACAAATGGAAATGGCAGTTCCTGTCTCTCCTGCTCTGCCCACGCGTCCGATCCGATGTACATAGGTTTCCGGAATGTTCGGAATGTCATAGTTGATAACGTAACTCAACTTGTCAATGTCTATTCCCCGAGCGGCAATATCCGTTGCAACAAGAACGCGCAATTGTCCTGACTTAAAATTCTTCAGTGATTTTTGGCGCTGATTCTGCGCCTTGTCACCATGAATGGCCGCAGCCTTGATTTTCTTCTTGCTCAAATCTCGGGCCAATCGATCTGCACCGTGCTTCGTTCGTGAAAACACCAATATCTGATCCATCTCCGAGTTGTTCAGCAAATGAAGCATAAGGCTTTTCTTCGAGGGGCGATTCGTAAAGTAAACCACTTGTTTTACCGTTTCAGCCGTTGTGGACTGTGGTGTCACCTCAACCCGATCCGGTTGGTGCAGAATTTGTCTCGAAAGTTGCACGATGTTCTTGGGCATGGTTGCAGAAAAGAACAAGGATTGACGCTTTGCAGGCAGAAACTTCAACAGCTTTTTAATGTCATGGATAAACCCCATGTCAAGCATTCGATCCGCTTCATCCAACACAAATACTTCAATTTTATCCAGCGAAATACAGCCCTGATCCATTAGATCGAGAAGTCGCCCGGGGGTCGCAACCAGAATATCTACTCCCTTTTGCAATTGCTTTACCTGATTGTGCTGCTTTACCCCCCCGAAAATCACTGCATGACGAAGGTTCGTAAATTTGGCATAGGCTTGAATATTTTCCTCAATTTGAATTGCTAATTCCCGCGTGGGCGTAACGATGATCGCACGAATTCCATTGCATTGCTCCGATCGTTCCAGACGCTGAATAATCGGAATCGCAAAAGCTGCTGTTTTGCCGGTTCCTGTTTGTGCTACTCCGAGCAAATCTTTTTTTCTCAGAACAACCGGAATTGCTTTTTGTTGAATGGGCGTAGGGATTTCGTACCCTTTTTCTTGAATTGCCTTGAGAATTGTGCGGCTCAGCCCCAGGTCGCTAAATGTCATTCATCCACTTTGTATGCCTCTCTTAGTACTCAAGTTAAGATGATGAAAGGCCGCTCATCGAAGCGCCAAAAGTACGATTTATCCGCTCCCTGAAAAACAATATCGAAAAAATCGATCCTTCGCGTACTGATAGTCTGTATCTTTGTTCAAAATACACGTTTCTCGCGTTTACGAAGAAGCATTCGAACAGATGTCTTAAGACTCCCTTCTTTTGTGTCGATTCAAATGCCGCTGTAGTATTCCGAAGAAAAGGAAAAGAAATCAATTTCTGATGTATTTAAATCACTGTCAGGATACGTCATTGACAGGTAAATTAGGTAATTATATTATGTCCAGATCACAGGAAACATTTAATAAGAAGCAACGAGAAAAAGAACGAGCAAAAAAGAAGAAAGAAAAGCGCGAAAAGCGCGATGCAAAGCGAGAGACGTCAGGAGAAGGACTCGAAATCGATTGGTCGAGCGCCCCTGAAAATGTGACCTTATCAGAAAAAGAAGAAACTCAACGAGCAAATACAAAACATAATAACAATACAAACAACTAAGACGATGAAAACAGGCGTAGTAAAATTCTTTAACACAGAAAAAGGATTCGGCTTCATTAAAGATGACGAAACAAAGCAGGACATTTTCGTTCACAAAACAGGTTTGGTGGATAATATCCGAGAAGATGATCGGGTGTCATACGAAGTAGAAGAAGGAAAAAAAGGGCCGAACGCTGTAAACGTTACGAGAACATAAACTTATCCCGAATACATTTTGGAGGTCCTGGCACAATTGTCAGGACTTTTTTTGCATCAAAAACTCAAACGTTCTCTGTTGCGGATTGTACCGTGAAGAAATGAATTGTTCATTTGATCTCGAAGCCACGAAGAAACAGAAACGAGTCATGTGGCCGTTCCTCCGAAAAAAAATCGGTTCTTTCAATTTACGCGGTGTCGTTGTGCCGAATGATCAAACCGTTGAAGTGTTTCACTCAACTCCCTGACGATGAGGGATTCGGAAAACTTACTTCCGCACCGGGCATGAGGCAGGTCGAAATTTACGGTTCGGTGATCCGTAGAGGATAATCGAGCAATTAATCAAGGAATTTATCCGTTTCGGGCGGGCCTTACTTTCTCTCGGGTTCACGCCGAGGTATATGGAGCGTATCGCGATGGCTCAATTTCGCGGGCCGTTGTGTTCAGTGATGTAATTCAGCACTTTTTCCATCAGATGAACGCGATCCTTTCCATACACATTGTGCTTGTGCATCGGATAAGGGAAGAAATCCACTTGTTTGCCGAGTTCCACGCACTTTTTCACCAAAGCAAGGTTGTGCTGCATCACCACTACGTCATCCGCGGTTCCGTGAATCAGCAATAAATCCCCCTGAAGGTTACCCGCATGCGTCATCAAGGATGCTTCCTCGTATCCTTTCGGGTTCTCATCCGGCTGATCCATGTAGCGCTCTCCGTACATGATTTCGTAGTATTTCCAATCCGTGACGGGTCCTCCCGCTACACCCACATTGAACGTACCTGCCTTGCGCATCATGAGTGAATTCGTCATGAATCCTCCGAATGACCATCCATGCACCGCCAAACGATCACCGTCCACATACGGAAGTGACTTCAGGTAGTCAACACCTGCCATCTGATCCTCCATCTCTATCGTTCCCAGACGGCGGTGAATCTGCGATTCGAACGCAAAACCTCGCTCGGCAGATCCTCTGTTATCAACTGTGAATACCAGATACCCCTGCTCAGCCAACCAGTACATCCAAAGACTCGCGCCATCCAGCCACGAGTCGGTGATCAATTGAACATGAGGTCCACCGTAAACATACACCAACACCGGATACTTTTTTCGCGAGTCGAAGTTGCTCGGTTTGATCAATCGCGTGTACAATTTCGATCCATCAGAAGCATCAATCGTTTCTATTTCTGCCGTTCCAATGCTGTATGCATTCAACGGATTCTCCGCCTCCTGCAATTTCTTTTCGATCTTCCCCGCGATGTTAAGAATCCAGTCGTTGCTTGGATCATCGTGACTTGAGAAGTGATCGTGGTAATATTTTCCGTCTGTGGAAATATGAACCGTGTGTGTTCCGTTAGCACGCGTTAGGATTCCGTG
>JAURNA010000095.1 GCA_030830385.1 Crocinitomicaceae bacterium
AAGACGACATTGCCTTGAGTCTTTCGGCCCTGGGAATTCGTATCATTGCACCGATTCCGGGAAAAGGAACCATCGGTATCGAAGTCCCGAACAGCAAACCGGAAATGGTGAGTATGCGATCGTTGATTGCCGCGAAGAAATTTCAAGAGTCTGATTTTGAATTGCCCGTTGTGATGGGTAAAACAATCACCAATGAAACGTATACCTTCGATCTTACCAAAATGCCTCACCTACTCGTAGCAGGAGCTACAGGACAAGGTAAATCCGTTGGATTGAACGCCATTCTGATTTCCATACTCTACAAAAAACATCCGGCTCAAGTCAAATTCGTTCTGGTTGACCCGAAAAAGGTAGAACTTACCCTCTACAACCGCATTGAGCGTCATTTTCTGGCAAAACTACCTGAAGAGGAAGACGCGATCATCACCGATACGAGCAAAGTGGTAAACACACTCAACTCACTGTGTATTGAGATGGATGATCGCTACGAATTGCTGAAAACGGCACATGTTCGAACCATCAAAGAATACAACGCGAAATTCATTGCCCGCAAATTGAATCCTGAGAAAGGCCATCGATACCTTCCTTATATTGTTGTATTGATCGATGAGTTCGCCGACCTGATTATGACTGCCGGTAAAGAAGTAGAACATCCGATTGCGCGTCTGGCTCAGTTAGCCCGTGCAATTGGTATTCACTTGATCGTAGCTACACAGCGCCCATCTGTAAACGTGATTACCGGTATGATCAAAGCCAACTTCCCTGCACGAATCGCATTCCGCGTACTGTCCAAAATTGACTCTCGCACGATCCTCGATAGTGCCGGAGCTGATCAGTTGGTCGGACGAGGTGATATGCTGATCTCGACAGGATCGGACATAGTTCGACTTCAGTGTGGATTCGTCGATACTCCTGAGGTCGAAGCAATCTGTACGTTTATCGGTGATCAGCGCGGTTACAGCGACGCCTTCATTCTTCCGGAATATGTGGGTGAATCATCGGAAGGCAGCGGGTCAGTGGACGACGACGATCTCGACGCACTGTTCCCGGATGCCGCTCGAATTGTCGTGATGCATCAGCAAGGGTCTGCCAGTCTTTTGCAGCGTAAGCTGAAGCTTGGATACAATCGCGCGGGGCGTCTGATTGACCAATTGGAGGGAGCAGGTATCATTGGACCGTTCAAAGGCAGTAAAGCACGCGACGTTCTTTATTCAGATGAACAAGCACTGGAGGAATTCCTTGCAAGCAAAGGATTGGTATAACGATTGTAGCAAAACGCGGACATTGATCCCTGCAACGATCCCTCGTGATCTTCTTGATCCTGTCCTCTGCTCCTTCGTATTCTCAAAAAGAATGCTAATTAAACACATATCCCATTCGTATTCCCAAGTCTGGTGACGGAAGTCGGAATATGTATTTACCCGGAAAATGGGAATCGTAATACATAAGAAATCCATCGGCCATTGCCGGATATTTATGTAAATCTTCGTTGTGTGAATGCTTATTGCTGTGATAATTGAACCCCAGGCCGAAATAGCCATCCATGAACCATTGATTTGGTGAATCATACCGATATCCCATTTTCAACGCCATTCCGAATAAATTCTTACGAATCGAGTAGTTATCATCAATGCAGGTCGTGCAGAAATAATTGGCATTCGGTTTATTCGTTATTTCAGGAGTTCCATCAAACGTATCGTTTCGACTGTAGTGATTGAAAAGGTACTGAACATTCGTCGCGCAGTAAAATCGATGGCCTATGTACTTTTTGAATTCTGCCTTCAGAAAAAAGCCTCGGTTGAGAGATCGGAAATCCTGCAAACCAATTAAGGACGCCTCGTTTTTGTACAAACTATACGACAAGAGCATGCCGGACTCTCCGACAAACCCCCAATCACCGGTTCGCATTTCTGTACCTGCATGCAGCGAGGGATACAACGGGTTGAACAGCGATGTGGGTGTTACGAAGATGGCGAAAGAGTGAATGGGGTCTTCAAAACGGTATTTCGTTTCGCTGGACTGAGTCCAACCCCACATTGCGAAAGTCAGTAAGACGACTGAAATGATCGTTTTCATGCCTTGATAACGAATCAACTCTTGAATTAACGAACTAAATCTCATGCGTTATGCCCGGCTTTTTCGTTGGAATTTGGAATCCTAAACCTGCCGAAAAAATCAGTTCATCGGTCTGAAAAAGCGCCCCGGGAATCCCGCTGATTTTGGATCGAACATACGTCAGGTTGGCATACACATGGAAATAGGTCCAGATATAATATGTCATGCCTGCGCTCAGTGCAAATGAAGGACTGAATTGGGGTCCATAGGATTCTCCGCTTTCACCGAAGCGTGCGGGTTCCATAATGGTCACACCCGGCTGGAATCCCAGAGAACTGCACGCGTTCCCTCTCCAAAAATTGTAATTCGCCCCGAAATAGGAACGCACGGCAGAACGAAGGAACGGAGCATCTCCATTACCGTCGATGTATAGGTATACATCTCCCCGAAAACTCGTGTTCCGACTGGTATGCAATTCCGCAAACCCGGAGAGGTACGTATTGTTCTGATCACGATTAAGCATCCAGGCGGGACTAATCGTCAGGGACGTCGAAAGTGGTCGGTATTCCGAAAAATCCACCTGACCAAAGACTCCCTTGCTCACAAGTGCAATTGCTATCAACGTTCTCACCATAGATCAGCGATTTTGTAGTTGATACCCACATGGAACAGGAGGTGTCCTTCCGGACGGGCTCCACCGTGCTCATGAAAATGCAGCTGACCGTTATTTACATCGGTTCCAATTTCCTTGCCCAGATGAATCATATACTGACCGGCGAATGACATATCCAACCGAGGGGACAGATTAAGGTGTACACCCGCTCCGGCTTGAACCGCTGAACTCAGACGGTCGGCAAAATTGTCTCGATTCTCGTTATCGATGAGTTTTGTATAATCGAAACAATGTCCAGCGAGGACGTACGGTTTAAGGCGCATAAAATCTTCTGTCAGC
>JAURNA010000096.1 GCA_030830385.1 Crocinitomicaceae bacterium
CCCCTTTGCTAACCTGAATTCGGTATTCTTTTCCTTCCTCCAGATCAAAGTGGAATTTACCTTGATCATCGGTTGTTTTTGTTGCGACTACCGTATTGTTTTCATCAAGTAATTGCACGAGAGCTCCTGAAAGAATTTGCCCGGAACGGTTGTCTGATACAATACCTTCGACCTCAAGATTGATTTTTATGGCTCTCAATAGATCAATTGAATAAATATCATCGCTGCCTTGTCGATTCGAGGAAACGTATCCTGTTTTACCATCAGCCAGCAGCAAGATTAAAGCAAAATCATCGCGAGAACTGTTGACCGGCGCACCCAGATTTATTCGCTTTTTGAAGTTGCCTGCGTTATCCGGTACAACCGCATAAACGTCAAGTCCACCCAGTCCGATATGACCATCCGAAGCAAAAAACAAGATTCCATCAGTTCCAATCCAAGGAAACATCTCTTGTCCTTCAGTGTTGATCTCTGGCCCCAGATTCTGCACTTCTCCAAAACTTCCATCGGACATGATTTCCATTTTATAGATGTCTGCACCACCGAATCCTCCCGGCATATCTGACACAAAATAGAGCGTCTTACCATCTGATGATATGGTTGGATGTCCTACCGAATAGTCTTTTGAATTGATCGCAAGTTCGGTTTCGTTGATCCAGGAACCATCGGACGCAATTTGTGCTTTATACAACTTCAAATTTTGAATTCCTTTTTCGTCGCGCTTGTTCTTACCTGAAGCCATATTGCTTCGCGTGAAGAACACGGATTTTCCGTCGGGAGTCTGACACAATGGACCTTCATGGTACTTCTTGTTGACCTTTCTTGATACTCTTGACAATTCCTTCAATTCAGAATGATCAGCTTGTTCAGACGAATAGATGTCCAGAAACGGATGCCCGTTCCATCCATCGAACCTTTGAATAAACGAAGTTTTGGTTCTGTTCGAGACAAACAAAATAGAACCGTTTACCGGGTAACCTCCAAACTCAGTATGTTCTGTGTTTACCGCTAGTTTTTGAAGATCAAAATAGGCTTTCTGTGATTGGATTTTTTGCCAGTAGTCCTTGTTTACATCAAATTGCTGCCCACGGGAATCCGAGACTTCCATTGCATGGAATTTCTCCATCCATGAATCACTTTCTGCTTGTTTGCCATTTTCTTTCAGGACTTCCGCGTAGTAATAGACATCGTGTGAATTAACCGTTGGTGTCGATACAACCTGCGCATAAATGATTTCTGCGCTATCGGCTTTTCCCATCTGATAGAAACAATAGCCCAATTTTGATTTCATTTCTGGACAATCGAGTTCAGAACCCAGCAATTCCACGTAGATATTTGCCGCTTCTGCATAGGCAATTCGATCGAAGTAATTATCTGCTTTTTGCAATTTCCCGCTCTGAGCATGAACGACAAGAGACACAAAGCATATCGGTATGGATAAGATTATTTGTTTCATTTTACTTTTGAATCATCTGATTTAAAAATAACGCGGTGATCGAATGCCTTCTTTCTTGAATACAAAATCGTAAGAAAGCAAAACCTCAAGTGAACCTGCCGTGTAGTTCATCAACTGGGAAGTCACATAATCATAAGCAATTCCCGTTTTGAACTGTGGCGTAATTTGATATTGCACAAACGCGCCAAAACTATCTCCAAAGCGATGTCCAAATCCTAACCACAACTTCTCATTGTAGATTCCGGCGAGACTAAGATCAAGTGAAAGTGGTGCACCAGAAGTGGATTTTACTTGTGTTGTCGGTCGAAGTTTCCAGTTGGAATTTACATCGAAAACTCCTCCTGCAATCATGTAATAGTGACGTGTTTCCAGTTTTCGATCCGTTCCCGGATACTTACCTTCGAGAATTTTCGGAGTGCTTGCACCCACGAACCATTTCGGAGTATGATAATACACTCCAAATCCGAAGTTGGGATTAATCACTGATGCGGCACTCGATAAAAAAGACGGGTCATTGGACTGTGTTGTACTCAACTCGTTGGTTCTTGAACTAATTGTATTGATTCCGCCTTTAAGTCCAAAAGAAAGCTTGTTTTTCGGATTGTTGAAACGCAATGAGTATGAGAAATCCGCGTACACCATTGTTTGGTTAATCGGTCCCACATTATCGTTCACGAACGTAAGTCCGAGCCCCAAGCTTTCATAGGACAATGGCGAATGCAAGCTAAATGTTGTTGAACTTGGTGCCCCTTCCATTCCAATCCATTGAGAACGATGCAGAGCAGTTGCATTCAACATGCCTCTCGACCCTGCATACCCAGGATTCACAAAAAGAGCGTTATCCATGTACTGTGTGAACTGCGCTTCTTGCTGACCAAAGCTATTTCCGATCAACAAAACAAGTGCAGATATGATCAAAACGTTATTCATTTTTTCTCGTCTTTTATTCTATCGTTGTAAATAGATGTATCCCTGCAAAACACCATTGTTTCCGATCGTCTCATCCTTAGTGTCGAGAATGTAGTAATAGGTACTCGTTGGTAACTGATCACCTCCGATACTCAATCCGACATTCACCGACCCATCCCAGGAGTTGTCATAATTTTCCATTTCAAATACTTTGGTTCCCCATCTGTTGAAGATCACAATCGTATTTCCAACATAATCTTCAATTCCTTCGATTACAAACAGGTCATTGTAGTTATCGTCATCCGGCGTGAATCCGTTTGGAACAAACAAATCACAAACTTTCGGATCACATGGATCATTTGGATCGGATGGGCCATTAGGAACTGCTGGTGTATTTGGATCATTAACCCCCGTGGTTTCTTCACAGTCTGTCAGACCGTCACCGTCTGTGTCCGCTGTTACTAATCCGATTGGATCACATGGATCGTTTGGATCGGATGTTCCTGTCGGAACAGGTGTCGTTCCCGGATCATCAATTCCTGTAGTTTCCTCGCAGTCTGTCAGACCATCACCGTCTGTGTCCGTTGTTACTAATCCGATTGGATGACATGGGTCGTTTGGATCGGATGTTCCTGTCGGAACTGGCGTTGTTCCGGGATCATCCACTCCTGTTGTTTCCTCACAGTCTGTTAAGCCATCGCTATCTGTGTCTGTAGCGTCAACACTTAAGGTCAATGTTACTGTACTATCACAGCCGATCGCTGCTGTAAACACCTCTGTGTATAC
>JAURNA010000009.1 GCA_030830385.1 Crocinitomicaceae bacterium
TAGCGGTGGGTTTTCATTTACCAACACTGCGCTCCGAAAGGAAGCCAATGGTGTATCTGCTGTAAGCGAAAACGCACCGAGTTCGGGAGCGTTGAAGTTCCCGAAAATCGCGGAAAATTTTGGAAATACCGGCTTTTCATTCTTCATCAACATGGACGGTATGAATCCTGAGGAAGTATTGGAAATGGTCGGGTATGAAGATTACGAGATTGTTTTCAGATCGGCAAAGACCATATACATGGAATACGGAAACAAAGGAGGGAAGATCGTAATTGAGGCGAAAGACGATCAATCGAATATTTTGATGCAAACCCTTGATTCGGTTCTGGAAGAATTGATGGATCGAATGAGTAAACTTTCTGTGCAATGACAAAATCGAAAGAAAATTGGAATGATCTTACCCCCGAAGAGCAGCGTGTAATTCTGCACAAAGGAACGGAATTGCCGTTCTCAGGAGAATTCAATCATCACAAACTTCCCGGAACGTATATCTGTCGGCAATGTGAGTCGCCCTTGTACAAATCAGAAGACAAGTTCAATTCGGGATGCGGATGGCCTTCGTTCGATGATGAGATTGAAGGAGCCGTGCGTCGCGAACGTGATGCCGATGGTCGAAGGGTGGAAATTTTGTGCGAAAATTGTGGGGGTCACCTTGGACATGTTTTCGAGGGAGAACGCTTCACGGGGAAGAACACGCGTCATTGTGTGAACTCGATTTCACTTACGTTCATCCCGGAAGAATGAGCTAGTGACAATTCAGAATGTAGTCGTATTCCCACTCGTCGTGAACGAGTTCATCGAGAAGGAGATGTGCCGCTAGGGCAAGCTGGGAATAATTTTGTGAGTTATTTCCAAAATTAGCCGCAGTACTTACCCACATTGATCGAATAAGGGATTGTCCGCCTTCTTTCGGGTTGATTTTATTCACCACCGCTTTTACGTTGAATGAACCCGCATGGTAGACGTGTAAAACGAACAATCGGAACCAAAGGTCATCTTCTGAATAGGATAATCCCTGCTGATGTAAAATCTGGCGCGCCTCGGGTATACAGATTGTTTTGATCAACTGTGCAGCGCCATACGCACTTCGTTGAAAGTCTGAGCGCTCGTCTTCGTATCGATTCACGACCAATCCTTGCGCTCGCGCAACTCCCGGCATCAATTGGAAAGGACCGTAGGCTCCGGCACGTGATTTTTTCATTTGACCCGGGCTTTCGATCAATAGTATGGATTGTGCATACCAGGGATCAACCCCGTGTAATTCAAAGGCCGAAACTCCTTCGGATAGCGAAGGATACACAATCTCAAATTTGTAAAAATCATTCTTTCCGGTAGTGACAAAGATGCGCGCTTCGCCGTCAAGCCCAAAAAAATCACGAACACTGTCGCGGAACGTGTCTTTTTCATCCTCTGTTTGACGGTTCCAATCCGCATTGGACATTTGAGCAAAAACCTGTCGCGTCGAAGCAACGTTGATCAGGCATGAATCCGGAGAAAGCCGCATGATACGCTTCCAGAAATTGGGTTGTGCCAGATCATCCCATCCTTCCGATTTGATTTTGCTGGCACTGAGAATAGTATGATTTTCAGTGCTGGTTTTCACTTCGATTTTTTCATCGTCCCACTGCTCAATTGGCTGTGCAATCGATGCAAACGGAAACGCTATGAGGAGGAGAAATATACGCATCATGAAAAAACTATATTATAAATATAACGACAATAGCACCCTTCTTGTTACGAATTGGCCGGAACTATTCACATCAGCTGGTGAAAATTGGGTTATTTTACATGAATAATGGAGATGGTCCGTAAAATTGTTGGTTTTCCCTTTGTTCTGTTGGTAAAAATCTATCAATGGATAATCAGCCCGCTATTTCCGCAATCCTGTCGTTATACCCCCACCTGCTCAGCATATATGATTGAAGCCATTTATGAATGGGGACCGATTCGCGGAATTTATCTTGGAACGAAACGCATTGGTTCGTGTCATCCATGGGGAGGAGGGGGGCACGATCCGGTTCCTGAGAACGAAAAAAGACGACGAAGGAAAAAGAATCAAGCCTGATTGGCGGCGGCTCTGCGCGCGGCAACGTTGGCCTGACGAACCTCAGTCACCGAGTAGAAGAACACGAGCCCATAACCAATCGCGAGCATTGCGTGGAATGGAACCATTCCGATGTCTCCATAAATAGATCGGTTAATCGCCGTGTATGCGAACAACAACATCAACAATCCTTCACCAATGTTAATCAGAGAAAGTCGCTTCTTGTCGTATTTATTGACTTTGAATTCGCTTTTCTTGTTTACATTGAATTTTGGAGTTCGTACAAAGGAGCTCTTAATTCCCATGTACCCTTCCAAAACAGCAACAGTATTGTTCAGAGACAACCCCATTGAAACAATGAGGAATTGGAAAAAGCGAAGAATGAACTTGAAGAATGCCAAAACAATGTTTCCCTTCTTGTCTCGGTACGAGTGCCAGTAATAGAACATGAGAAAAACGGTACTGATCAAGAAGATGGAACCGAACTGAAGAATGAAATTTAAATCTTCAAAGCTATCCTTGATATGCAATACAGGCAGGCTCAACAGGGCGACCATTAGGATGAATACGAACACTGAGGAATTGAACAAATGCGACATTCCGTGAAGGCGATCCATGAACTTTACGTTTTTCGTAGTCAGAATACGACGGCGCATTTTGATAAAGCACTCTGCACCGCCTTTCATCCAACGGTGTTGCTGAGACTTCAGTGCCGACATTGTAATCGGCAATTCCGCCGGTGCGATAACGTCTTCCAGGTATTGGAACCTCCAGCCTTTCAGTTGCGCCCGATAGCTGAGGTCAAGGTCTTCGGTAAGCGTATCGTGCTCCCAGCCACCAGCATCTTCGATACATGTTTTGCGCCAAATACCACCTGTTCCGTTGAAGTTGATAAAGTGCCCGGAAGCATTTCGTCCACCTTGCTCAATTGCAAAGTGACCGTTCAAACCAAAGGCCTGAAGCTCCGTGAGCAACGAATAATCTTTGTTGATATGTCCCCAGCGTGTTTGTACAACACCCACATTGTCATCTTCGAAATATGGGGTGGTCTTCTTCAGGAAATCCGGTTCAGGAATGAAATCGGCATCGAAAATGGCAATGAAATCACCTTCTACGCGATCCATTGCAGCGTCAAGTGCGCCAGCTTTGTATCCGGTTCGATCCACTCGGTGGATATGCTGAATATTTACACCTGTCGCAGCTATTTCCGCCACCTGCTTCGCGATCAAACCCTGGGTTTCATCCGTTGAATCATCAAGTACCTGAATTTGTAGCTTATCAGCAGGATAATCGAATTCTGCAACTTTTTGAATGATCCGCTCTGCCACGTACATCTCGTTGAACATGGGCAGTTGTACTGTTACCTTAGGGGCCGTTTCAGGGTTGAATTCTGGTTTTTCGGGTGGGTTCTTTCGGTTGCGCAACTTTCCGCGTACGTAAGCAATTGCCAAGGAAAGCTGAAGAATTGCGTAGAACAGAATGAGGATCAAACATGCAAAATACATGCCCATGAGAATTTTACTCGTAAAGTGCGACCAATAATGCTCCTGGTTTCCTCGATCTCCCCAACTCCACATCCACGAAACTTTACGACTCACATCAAAATTCAGATTGGGACGGTGGGTAACCGTTGTTTCAAACTCGAATGGTTCCTTCAGGAAATCACTGTCTGTAACTTCCAACGTGTAAAAACCGACCGGGATGTTCTTGAAGGTGAACACTCCATTTTCATTGGTTTCTTCTCGGTATTTCTTCCCGCTTTCCTTGTGGGTGATTGTAACTTCGACTTCCTCCAGCTCGCTTTTTGAACGATCTTCTTTGATGGTTCCACTGACTGTCTGTGCTTGTGACCAGGCTGAGATACTGGTCACCGTTGTACACATTACAAGCACCCAAAGGCGCGAAAAAGAGTATAAAAAGGGAGTGCCGATCATGCTAAAAGCGGTACTTAAAAACCGCAAATATAATCTTTATTCCTGCAAGTATAGTTCCTTTGACAGTACCACTTACCTTGGAGACGCCGATCCGCTTTTTGTAGTTGACGGGAACCTCGCGGAATTTCATGCGCTTTTTGGCCGCTTTGATCTGCATTTCGACTGTCCATCCATAGGTTTTGTCGCTCATATTCAGTGCCCTGAGTGAATCTGCCTTGATGGCGCGAAAAGGTCCCAAATCTGAGAATTGAGCTCGATAAAACAGTCGAATGAGTCGTGTTGCCAGCCAATTTCCGAAAACTTGCTGGGGTGTTAGCGAGCCTTTTTCGCGTTTGCCCAATACGCGTGAACCGATCACCATGTCCATGTCGTTCTCTATGATTGGACCCACGATATCCGGAATTTCTTGCGGATAATCGGAATAATCGCCGTCGAGAAAAACCACGATCTCCGTCCCCAGTGTTTCGCTGTGTTCAATTCCTTTCAGGCATGCCCAACCGTATCCCTTCCGGTTTTCGGTAAGTACAATTGCACCTGCATTTTCCGCTTCCTCCACCGTGCGATCGGTTGATGCGTTGTTCACGACGATAACATGAGAAACCACGTCCCCGGGGATGTCGTTGATCACCTTCGCAATGGATTGCTCCTCGTTAAAGGCGGGGATGATAACCGTTATGATTGGATGTTCCTGCATGAGCGAAAAATCGCCCGAAGTTACACATTCAGTTTGATTCCGTCTTTGGTTACCTCAATTGGATTGGGTTCGAATCTTCCTTCTTCGGGTCCATTTTCGAGCTTTAAGACTCCTCGTGGGCAAACAGCGGAGCAAATTCCGCATCCCACGCAGCTTGCACGAATGATGTTTTCTCCTTTTTGTGCATACGCACGAACGTCAATTCCTTGCTCGCAATAGGTGGAGCAGTTACCA
>JAURNA010000097.1 GCA_030830385.1 Crocinitomicaceae bacterium
ACCCAGGCAAATTGAAAACATCGGAGCATTCAAATTTTCACCCCTTCAAATGTTGGTAGGAGAACTTAATTTCGGTTACGAGCGACAGATTTCTGCCAAATCAAGCCTCGAATTCGAGTTGGGACCCACAATTTCTGCCATTCGTGGCGGAGCGAAAACACACATGCATGCGCGGTCCGGCCCAAGTGCAGTACAAACTTCAGGCATGGGAGTTCACGCTAGTTTCGGGTATCGGTTTTATCCGCTTGACGGGACCGAAGCATTGAATCGATTCGATGTTTCACCACGCCTGAAATACCGCTGCTATACTATTGGCGTCGAAAATCCCTTGGGGCAGTTTTCCCCCGATCGAGGGTACGATAACCAAGTGATGTTCTTATTTGATGCGGGGTACCAATTATGGTTTTCGAAGTCATGCGCGTTTGACTTTTTCCTGGGAATGGGAATCGGAAGACAAGTGTACCAGACGTACTACCTTGAAACCGTGTTTGTCAACAACAATTGGGAATACAGCTGGGTAGAGAACTACAACGATGATGCATGATACTATTTTTCAGGAGGGTTTAAATTATCCATCGGACACAAGTAGGTCCGATGCATACACCAATCAGAATCCGATTGCGTCCTTACCGCGATGGGGTTTTCGATTACAAGAACCAGGCATTCCGACCGATGGTATATCCCTTACTATTCAGGAAGTGGATCAACGGTTCAATGGGTTCAGGATACACAGCAATCAGCACCTGATCTCCACTCAATTCAAGATGATTTCTGATGGAATGACCCGAAATACCGGCTCCGTAATTCGCAGCATTGAGGTCGAACCATTGAAAACCCTGACCGTGATTGTCGAGCAAACGCGCTGTCAATTTTCCTTTTCTGCCGGACCCAAGAAGAGCTAAATCGGAATGATTTGGGAACAATCGAAGGAACCAGTCAATTTTGAGTGTGAAAAATGACTCCTGATCATATACATCTGAATTTCGGGAAGTTCGATTGGGATGCTCGCGCCAAAGCAGGGTGACCGTGGGAATCGAAACAATCGAATAATTGAGATTCAGCCATTGGAACACCATATCGTAATCTTCCGGATAACGCAAATTTTCCAGAATTCGATCCGCTTTCATATCGGCAGTACGGACCATCCAATTGGGACTCGCTACCACACACTCACGGTATCTGTGTTTTCGGTGATCTTCCTGATCGACCCGCTCATTCAGCCAGGATGCATACTTTCGATAACCAGCCGATACGGGTTGCTCACCAAAGTATTCGACTTTTCCGGTGACAACTGTTTTTCCCGGATTCGACGCAAGTGTATGGACCATTTTGTGCAATCGATTGGCGGGCATTATGTCGTCTGCATCCATGCGTGACAGAAAGGTTCCTTTTGCCAATGCAAAACCGGTTTGAAGCGCGGGAATGATCCCTGTCCCACCGTTTAAACGGACGTTAATTCTGGTGTCTGATTGCGCAATATGTTCGATCAGTCCGGCAGTGTTGTCCTCCGAATGATCATCAATGCAAATCAATTCCCAATCGCGAAAATCCTGATCTCGAATGGAATCAATCGTTTCCAGAATCCAGGATTCCGCGTTGCGAAACGGTAATATGATGGACAGTTCGATCATACTTTTTTTGCACGTGGAAAAGGATATTGACGCCAATAATGCAAGGGGGCTTGTGAATACGATTGCAGCTTTCACCGCACATCATTTCTTCCTGGAGCGGTTTTTGAGCATTCACCCCGGAGAATCAAGCCCGTTGCGTGACTTTGCTTCAGCGGTGTCCGCGTTCAGTAGCTCCCTGAATTCTAAACGACTAAGTGTTCGAATGCTCAGAGATGTATTACTTCATCGTAGGCAGCCGCTGCCGCTTCCATTATCGCTTCAGACATAGTTGGGTGAGGGTGAACGGTCTTGATCAATTCGTGCCCGGTTGTCTCCAGTTTACGAATCGCAACGATTTCCGCAATCATTTCGGTAACGTTCGCGCCAATCATGTGTCCTCCGAGCAATTCACCGTACTTCGCGTCGAAAATCAATTTCACAAATCCGTCTTTTGCACCAGCAGCGCTCGCTTTACCGGACGCAGAGAATGGAAATTTTCCAATTTTGATGTCAATTCCAGCATCCTTGGCAGCGCGTTCCGTCATACCCACAGAAGCAACTTCGGGTGAACAGTACGTACACCCCGGGATGTTTCCGTAATCCAACGGTTCCGGATTTTCACCTGCGATCTTTTCCACACAGATGATTCCTTCTGCGGAAGCTACGTGCGCCAAAGCTGGATTGGGAAGAACATCACCAATTGCATAGTACCCCGGAATGTTTGTCTGGTAGTAATCATTTACGAGGATTTTTCCTTTGTCCGTAACGATTCCCAACGCTTCCAATCCAATATTTTCGATGTTCGCCGAGATGCCTACAGCAGAAAGAACCACATCGCATTCGATGGTTTCTTCTCCTTTGGCAGTTTTCACCTGAACGTTACATCCTTTTCCTGTTGTATCAACTGATTCTACGGAAGAACCGGTCATTACCTTAATTCCGGACTTCTTGAATGATTTTTCCAATTGCTTGGAAACGTCTGTATCTTCAATCGGAACAATGTTTGGCATGTACTCAACGATGGTTACCTCGGTACCGATCGCATTGTAGAAATACGCAAACTCCACACCGATGGCACCTGAACCAACCACTACCATTTTCTTCGGTTGTTTGGCAAGCGTAAGCGCTTCACGGTACCCGATGATCTTCTCTCCGTCCTGCGGAAGATTCGGAAGCTCGCGGGAACGTGCTCCTGTAGCGATGATCACACCTTTTTCAGCTGCGTATTCTTCCGTTTTTCCATCTTCATCGGTTACAGCTACTTTTTTCCCAGCCTTGATCACACCGGTTCCTTTAAGAACGTCAATTTTGTTCTTCTTCATCAGGAACTGAATTCCATTACTCATGCTGTTGGCAACTCCACGACTTCGGTCAATCATTCCGTTGAAGTCTACCGAAGCATCTTTTACGTTGATTCCGTAATCCTTTGCATGTGTCAGGTATTCAAAGACATTTGCACTTTTTAGCAATGCTTTGGTTGGAATGCATCCCCAGTTCAGACAAATACCACCGAGTGATTCACGCTCAACAATGGCAGTTTTCATTCCCAATTGGGAAGCGCGGATTGCAGCAACATATCCTCCGGGACCACTTCCAACAACAATAACATCGTAACTCATAACTTCCTGAAATTTGGTCTCGCGAAGTTAATCATTTCTTCGAAATCAATCGTTTGCTCGTCGGGAGATTGAGTTGGTTCAGCAGCGCACGCTAAACTTGGATTTATCCCATTGATTTTGTATATTTAAGAAAAAAGGTTATGAAGAAAAGATTGGCCCCTATTCGATATGCAATGAGCATGTTTGCGGCGATTGGATCTTTCTTCCTGCTTATGTATCTAACAGGATTTGGACACATTGTGGAGCTTCGGCTCGTGAATGTGTTAATCGTCATTTACTTCACAGGAAAGATGGCTGCCGATTATGCCATTGCCCGGGACAAAGCCGGATATTTGAACCATCTGATCGCTCTGTTCTCGGCAAATATTATCAACGTTGTTCTTTGCATTCTCGGAATCCTCTTGTTCGTTTTGTTGATAGACCCCAGTTATCCGACCATTTTTGAGAATGGACTGGCACTCTTCAGGGTAAGTTCACTGTCGGAATTGATCATTTCTTTAGCTATGGAAGGGATGGCTGTTGGAGCCGTCACCAGCTTCGGGGTGATGCAGTACTGGAAGAACTACAAGGTCGATTACAAAAACACGGATTGACAATCCACGAAAGACGGTGTTAAAAACTGTTGAATAAACTCCGGTCAGAAGCCGGGTGCAGAGGATTATATTGTGTAATTTTACATCGCAACAAACGAATGTATGGAAAGCACAATTTCACAAGCTGCAACAGTAGAACAGGCCGTAGAGCTCGGATTGCGTCCTGAGGAGTTTGAAATGATCAAAGAAATTCTGGGTAGAACGCCGAATTTTACGGAAACGGCGGTTTATTCGGTCATGTGGTCTGAACACTGCTCGTACAAGAATTCAATTTTCTGGTTAAAAACCCTCCCGAAGGACGGGCCTCACATGTTGGTGAAAGCCGGTGAGGAAAACGCGGGTCTTGTGGACATTGGAGATGGGATGGGCTGTGCATTCAAAATTGAATCACACAACCACCCCAGTGCGCTGGAGCCATACCAGGGAGCCGCAACAGGGGTTGGAGGAATCAACCGCGATATCTTTACGATGGGTGCACGTCCGATTGCACAATTGAACTCACTTCGTTTCGGAAACATCGGCCTCGATCGTACAAAATGGCTCGTGAAAGGCGTGGTGAAAGGAATCGGTGACTACGGAAACTCTTTCGGTATTCCAATTGTGGGAGGAGAGGTCTTCTTTGATGATTCGTACAATACAAACCCACTTGTGAACGCGTTTTCGGCCGGAATCATCGACTCCGGAAAGATCATTTCTGCTACATCGGCCGGACCGGGCAACCCGGTATTCATTGTCGGTTCGTCAACGGGAAAAGACGGCATTGCAGGAGCGGCATTCGCATCAAAAGACATTACGGAAGACTCTGCGGATGATTTACCATCGGTGCAAGTGGGAGATCCGTTTATGGAAAAATTGCTACTTGAAGCAACGATGGAACTTGCGAACACAGATGCAATTGTGGGTATGCAGGATATGGGAGCGGCAGGAATTACCTGCTCTTCGTGCGAAATGAGCGCAGCAGGTGAAAACGTCGGTATGGATATTCACCTCGATCGTGTACCAACCCGACAGGAGAACATGCTGCCATACGAAATCTTGCTTTCCGAATCTCAGGAACGCATGCTCGTAGTGGTTCAAAAAGGAAAAGAGCAAATCGTAAAAGAAATCTTCGATAAGTGGGATTTACACGCGGAAGAAATTGGTGTGGTAACAGAAGGTGGCCAGGTTCGCTACTTCATGAATGGAGAATTGGTAGGAGATGTTCCTGCTGAATCGTTGGTTCTGGGAGGAGGAGCACCTGTGTACGAACGAGAATACAAAGAACCGGCATATTACGAAGAGTACAAGAAATTCAACCTGGATGATGTTCCGGAACCGGACAGCCTCAAAGAAGTAGCATTCGAACTGATTCAGAATCCAAATATCGCATCGAAGCGATGGGTGTATGAGCAATACGATTCCATGGTAGGAACGCGAAATATGGTGACAAACCGTCCTTCGGATGCAGGGGTCGTAAACCTCAAAGGTTCAGAAAAAGCACTTGCGATGACGGTGGATTGCAACTCACGATACGTTCATGCAGATCCGGAAGTAGGAACGATGATCGCCGTATCAGAAGCAGCGCGCAACATCGTATGCTCCGGAGGGGTGCCGAGCGCGATCACGAACTGTTTGAATTTTGGCAACCCATACAACCCGGAGTCTTACTGGCAATTTGTCGGTGCAATAAAGGGAATGTCTGCTGCGTGTCGCAAGTTTGAAACTCCGGTAACGGGCGGCAACGTTTCCTTCTACAACCAATCAGTCGTGGATGGAGTCGAAACACCTGTGTTCCCAACACCAACAATCGGAATGATAGGGCTGTTGGAGGATAAGGGCAAAATGATGACGCTCGACTTCAAGCAAAAAGGAGATTTGATCTTTATCATTGGTCAATCGCACAACGATATCTCATCTTCGGAATACCTGGTTTCTCACCATGGAATCACAGCTTCACCGGCCCCTTATTTCAACCTGGAGGAAGAATATGCAATGCAGGATGTCATCAAAGAATTGATCGCAGACGGATTGATCAATGCGGCACATGATATTTCGGATGGAGGACTCTTCGTTACATTGGCTGAAATGGCCATGCCCAACGAACTCGGATTCGATATCGTAACCGATTCTGAAATCCGTGAAGACGCATTCTTATTTGGTGAAGGCCAGGGACGTGCCATTGTAACTGTGAATGAAGACAGTGAGGATGATTTCATCGAGCGCATGGCTTCTTCCAAAGTGAGCTTTACACTGCTGGGGCACGTTACCAAAGGGAAATTCATGATCGACGATGAACACTTTGGCTTCGTTCAGGAAATAAAAACGCTATACGATAACGCACTTGCGAAGCACATCGAAAATTAGTAGTTTCGAACAGTAAATCAACGAAATGGAGTACAACACAGAGCGAGGCAAGCTTCTTTTGCCTGAGTACGGCAGAAACGTGCAAAACATGATCGTTCATGCGATGAAAATCGAAGATCGGGACGAACGAAACAGAGCCGCACAAGCAATCATAGAAGTAATGGGACAGTTGAATCCGCACCTTCGGGACGTGGACGACTTCCGTCATAAATTGTGGACACACCTGTTCGTGATGTCTGATTTTCAACTGGATGTAGACTCTCCGTTTGAAATCCCACAGAAAGAAAGTTTGAACGAGAAGCCAAAATTGATGACATACCCGAAAAGCAAAATTCGATTCGGGCATTTCGGGCAGTACACACAGAGGATACTTGAATCTTCGGGCTCTCTGGAGTCGGAGGAAGAAAAGCGATACATGACCACGGCGATGGGGAACTTTATGAAGAAGCAGTTCCTTTTGCACAATAACAACGCCGTTGAGAACAGCGTAATCGCTGAGCAGCTGAAGGAACTTTCGAAAGGAGAGCTTGAAATCGAGAATCCGGATGAGCTTCCAAGCACGAACCATCTGCTCCGGACATTGGGGATCAACGCAAATAATAACCGCAGACCAACGGGTAAAAAACGGAAAATTAAACGCAAAAAATAGCATTGAATGGCCTCATTTGAAATTCACGGCGGTAAATCACTAAAAGGAGAACTCACACCGCAGGGAGCAAAAAACGAAGCCTTACAAGTACTCTGTGTACCGCTACTTACATCCCAAAAGATCACCATTTCAAACATTCCGGACATCGTTGATGTCAACAAACTGATCAGCCTCATGCAGGCGATGGGAGTGAAGATCGAAAAGGTTGAGAAGGGTACGTACATTTTCCAGGCAAAAAAAATTAACCTCGATTACATGCAATCCGAGGACTTTAAAGTTCGCGCCGGTTCATTGCGTGGGTCGGTAATGATCGTTGGACCCATGCTCGCCCGATTCGGTGTCGGCTTTCTTCCCAAACCAGGTGGTGACAAAATCGGTCGCCGAAGAATGGATACCCACTTTGCCGGATTCATGCAACTCGGAGCTAAGTTCAAGTACGATGCCGGAGAGCACGTCTACTCGGTAGAGTCCAAGAAACTCAAAGGAGCCTACATTCACCTGGACGAAGCTTCTGTAACGGGTACTGCCAACATTGTGATGGCAGCTGCACTGGCGGAGGGAGAAACCACGATTTACAACGCGGCTTGCGAGCCCTACCTTCAGCAGCTGTGCCGGATGCTCGTTTCCATGGGAGCGAATATCGAAGGGATTGGCTCAAATATGCTCAAGATAAACGGCGTTAAGCAGCTCAACGGTTGTTGCCACCGAATCCTTCCGGACATGATCGAAGTCGGATCATTTATCGGCCTGGCGGCAATGACGCAGTCTGAGATTACCATCAAGGATGTAAGCTGGGAAAACCTGGGGATCATCCCGACGATTTTCCGCCGTTTGGGAATCAAAATTGAGAAGAGGGGAGACGATATGTTCATCCCCCGGCAGAAATCCTATGAGATTGAGACGTTCATCGACGGGTCGATTATGACCATTTCCGATGCACCATGGCCAGGATTTACACCGGATTTGCTGTCGATCGTGTTGGTTGTGGCAACGCAGGCAAAAGGAAGTGTACTGATTCACCAAAAAATGTTCGAGTCCCGATTGTTCTTCGTCGATAAACTCATCGATATGGGAGCGCAAATCATCCTCTGTGATCCTCACCGTGCGACTGTGATCGGAATGGATCGTAAGAATGACCTGCGTGGAATACAAATGACATCTCCTGATATTCGTGCGGG
>JAURNA010000098.1 GCA_030830385.1 Crocinitomicaceae bacterium
ATAGCCATTAATTGTGGTATTTGTGCTGTAGGGAGCGGGTCGAATTCCATTTCCGGTAATTGGTTCACTGTTCGCAAATGTTCCAATTCCACGAGAATCGGTTCCCTGGTCACCCGGTTCGATTGTCATGATCAAAGCAAACCAATCAGACCAGCCTTCTCCCATTTGCTCGTCGTTACTAAGACAGCTTGAGTTATTCGGGCCCCCTGTGAGACGAATGGAAATCCCATGACCGTATTCGTGAGCGATAATCCCGTTGTCAAAGTCTCCATCAAGTGCGTAAGTGCCTTGATTTACGAGCGTAACATTAATTGTAGACGTCTCTGCTTCTGAGATCATCATTTCTCCCAGGGCCTGTTCAACCATTACGGAAGGAATTGTAATCGTAGAGCTGAACCCACCCATTGGGAACGGATCGTCGAGTGTGTTCTGAACAACGATTACGGCAACAGCACCATTGTCCTGGGCGCGCTGGATTTTATCTACAAATGTGCATTCTCCCCGACGAAGAATTACGATGTTTCCATTCATTGCGGTACCATTGATTGGATCTTCGCAAGCATTGTAAGTATCGGGGACGGGATCTTCATAAATCACCAAATCAGAAGTGATTGGAGTAAAAGGAACGGGCGGTCCGAAACTAGCTTCAACCGCTTCGTAGCTACCGGCCATTGGACCGTTGTTTACGGTAAGAAGTTCAGCACTAGTAGGGTTCCAGAGGTACATTTGCATCCGGCCACTACTTCCGTCATTTGGAGTAGCAAAATTGGCGTTGTTGACTCCTCCACCGTCTTGTGCTTCCGCGCGAATTTCATCACCCTGAGATCCACCGTTTCCGTAGTTGTTGTCCTGAAAGTTCCCGGAAGGCTCATCGAAACCGTAGTGGTACCATACGTCGTGCATCATATTGTTCATGTAGAACAAGTTCGTTATCGCAACATCCTCATAGGCAGATGCGGGTTGGCTCATATCAAGTGGAAAGTCAAAACTCAATGTTGGTCCACCATCCGGTGAGTATCCGGGTTGATTGTTGTCGTCGCGATCTTCATAGGCAAATACATTGTTGCCGCGCGTAGTCGTGTATTCTTCTCCGGCAGAGCCATTCGTGTCGTGCCATCCGTATGGAGATGCGGTCGCGTCATATGGGCCTACCACAAGTGAACGCGATCCATGATTTGGGCTTTCCAATGGAATCGCAAATACGTTGTATTCATCTGTACCCGGAGGAGGTGCCGGAGCTGCTGCTAATGATTGTTCTATCCAGGGAGAAGAAGGAATCTCTTCACATACCACAGGGATGTTTTCTCCTGAATAGTCGAACGAGCAATGATTTACCCAGTCATTTTTGTTGATCAGTTCTCCTGAAGAAGCGGAAATCCGGAAATTCCACCAATGAAGTGCAGATTGTTCGTAGATGGAAACTTCCCAGGTTAACACGACTTGTCCATCGTTCAGCGTGTACATGGGTCGTACCCGAATCGGTTCGAGTGAAATTTTGCCCGGTTCAAAAACATATGTTTCTTCGTCCATTCGTTCCAAACGCACTTTCCTAACGGTAACAGGTTCTTCCAGCAACTGCGAAGCAATGTGGACAGCTTCAGATGCACTTATGGGATTGGTAACATTGGCAACCTTATCGTGAAGGTTCGGTATCAGGCGATTTCCTGACAGGATCACTTCATCATCCACAATCAGGAAATTAGCAGTTGCGTTGAAAACACGAATGTTTTCAAAGGTCTGCTGGATATAAATGTGTGTGAATCCCGTATTGGTTGCTGTGTAGGCATCTGTGATGATCCATGAAAGGATGTCTTTATCGGAGAGACCCAGTTCAGTGCTGTGATCGCGGAGATAGTTTTGTACGGGGGTTTTGTAATCCTGCCCAAAAGCAGCTGACATACAGAGTGTAAGTATGCCCGTGAGTAAGGAATTGTGTAATAGTTTCATTTTGAGTAGTTTACCACATGGATCCGACAACAGTCGAAAGGGGATGATTTTAGTGTTTATACAAAATAGGAATTATTTTTTTACGGTACCTAATACTCTGTTACCAAAGGAGATATTCATGGTATGAATGGTACATCAGTGAAGCTGAACTCTTTCGGGGTGAGGAATGAATCTATGAAACGAGTTTGTGCAATTCACACAGTTCCTCTTCGGTTAAGTTTCGCCATTTCCCAACCGGCAGGTCAAGTTGGATATTGATGATGCGGATGCGCTTTAATTTTCGAACGCGATAGCCCAGGTGCTCACTCATTCTTCGAATTTGACGGTTCAGTCCCTGAGTGAGAATGATGCGAAATGTCTTTTCAGAAATCTGTTCGACTTTGCATTTCCGCGTAACCGTACCCAAGATGGGAACACCATCGCTCATCGCACGGATGAAATCGTCGGTAATCGGCTTATTCACCGTAACGATGTACTCTTTGTCGTGATTGTTTCGTGCCCGGAGGATTTTGTTCACGATTTCTCCATCGTTTGTCAAAAGAATCAGGCCTTCACTCATTTTGTCGAGACGTCCGATGGGGAAAATTCGTTGAGGATGGTTGATGTAATCGATGATGTTATCCGGTTCTACCGCCCGATTGGTGGTGCACACAATTCCGATGGGTTTGTGAAAGGCGATATAAACGGATTCATTTTCCTGTTGCCCCACCTTATTGCCGTCAACACGAATATCATCGCCGGGCATCACCTTGGCTCCCATTTCCGTTACGTTGCCGTTTATGGTGACACGACCTTCCTCGATGAGTTTGTCGGCAGACCTGCGTGAGCAAAATCCGATCTGGCTCAAATATTTGTTGATGCGCACTTCCATGCTGCAAAGATGCGAAATTGATTTCCGATTCGACTCATGAGAGTTCGATCCATAGGTTGGGGATCTCATTTGTTGAGGTGGTTGCGTTCGAGTAATTCAAGCATGTCGGGACGAGAATTACGGAGTACGTTCGCAACGTCGAGTTTGCGATTCAATCATCGCTGACCGGCTTTCGACAGAGAATTGTATCGTTTCTTTGTTTCGGAAAAGGCGAGGAGCAAGGTTTATGTGGAACAACCGATGTCCATGTTGGACAATAGGGTTGGGATGCATACGATGCTAACGGTTTTTTTTATGTAAGGCTCATGCGACTATTCTGTGGATCGGATCAATCCAATTACGACTTCCATGGCCCGATCGTGCCCGGAAATTAAATCTTCACGGGTATAGTTCACGAAAATATGAGGGTCCAACCCGGAACCATCATTGGATGATAAATCGTCGTAAAGATTGCACAAAACAGCGGGGGAAACACGGATTTTGGTATGGGGTAACAGAACACTGGGTTTCACGAGGTAGCCACCGTGGATATACGGACTACCGGCGGTGGTTGAGCCAATGAGTGTTGCCTTTTCGTATTGTTTCATCACCGTAGCGAATGTTGTACTCGCAGAAAATGAGCCACCGTCTATTAGTACGTACGTGGATCCTTTAACGTGTTTTCTCCGATTTCTGAATTTTCCGATTCCGTACCAGGGGTACCAGGTCTTGCGGGTTCTCTTGTAAAAATCGTCTTCGCCCCGTTTTTTTGACTTTCGAACTACACGACAACCGTGCGATTGTACAAACGGTTCATCGAAAAGGTATTGCAATAAATAACGAACATATGCCGGGTTGCCACCACCATTTGCCCGAATATCAACGATGAGTTTATCGAGCTCATGCTTTCGTATCTCTTTCATCGCAGCGTTAATTTCTGATTTGAACCGTTGATCGAATTGCTTTCGAATGGTTTTTGTATCAAAGGAAGGAATGCTGAGTAGTCCCGTCTTCAGTGAGTCGATGATGGAGAACGAAATTTTCTGAGGAATGCTATTCCATGTGTTGAGTTTTTGCGCATGACGCCGGGAGCGAATTGTGGGGAGGTCAGTTCCTTGAATGGTCGTCTCAAATGATTTTCCCTGATGCGAATAACCAATTTGATAGGAATCGCTGAAACCGTGAGTCACGTGAAAGTAAAATCGAAAAATATCGTTGAGTTCGTAACGTGCAAACTGCACATTTTCACCGTCTCTTGGCAGTGCGTTTATGATGGATTTTACCAGGTTGTCGTGAGGCATTCCGTTTATATGTGTGAGGGTGCTGCCAATGATCAGGGTGGAGTCATCGCTGTAATTCCGGGCTATGAACAGGCTGTCATTCAAATAGCCTACTACCAGAGGGAGGAGTTGTTTGTGCGCGACGATATGTCGAATGGCCTGCGAGCTGGGCATGAGGTTATTGTGACCATCTTTAATAAGTCCAATAGCCGGCGCTACCCGTCGGTAGAATTCCAGTTCGTTCATGGGGTGATCCAACGAGGATTCAATGGAAGCAAAGCAGGAGTCTATTGATGATTTCGGTGTGTAGAGATACAGCAAGGGGTGCTTTCGCTCCAGGCGGCATTTCCAATACTGAAAATCTTCCCGGAGTTCTTCTACCGAAAATACAGGTAATACCGAATCCGATTCACTCTGCCCCCACGTGGCAGTGCACGTGAGCAAAAATCCGATCCATATGTATACAATTTTCCCGG
>JAURNA010000099.1 GCA_030830385.1 Crocinitomicaceae bacterium
AAGTTAAAGCGAAATTTGATGAAATCGTTGAATTTTCGGGAGTTGCGAAATTCATTGACACCCCGGTGAAACATTATTCTTCTGGAATGTACGTGAGGCTTGCATTTGCTGTTGCCGCTCACCTCGAACCTGAGATCTTGATTATCGATGAAGTACTTGCCGTGGGTGACGCCGAATTCCAGAAAAAGTGTCTGGGCAAGATGAAAGACGTGGCCAGTCATGGGAGAACGGTACTGTTCGTAAGCCACAACATGCAGGCGGTAAATACACTCTGCACAAAAGGCGTTGTACTTGATAAAGGAGAACTCGTTTTCTCCGGGCCTGCTTCTGATGCTATCAAATACTACCAGAACCTCTCGTTCGCAACCAGCTATCACTGGACGGGTGATGAAGGAGATGACAATGTTCGCCTGGTAGAAACGAAACTAAACACCCAATCCGGGCATTATCATACAGATGAAGAGGTTGAAATTTCCATCCGCATCAAGGTAATCAACCCGGTTCCAAATGTTGTGGCGGGATTCCATCTCCTCTCAGAGTACAATGACCCTTTGGCATACTCAATTAGTGGAGATTACAACGAGAATGCACGCAAGCTTTTGGGAGAAGGTGAACATACTTTTTCCTTTAAAATTCCAGGAAACACGTTGGCTAAGGGGAATTATCTGGCGCGTATTGATTTGGGAATTCACGATGTAAAATTCATCTGTCAGGGCTTCGGTGATCTTTCATTCTCTGTAATGAATCGTAGCGATCTTGGGTGTCGATTCCCAGTGCAGGAATTGCGCGGATATTCGAGCCTTTTCCGACCAAATTGGGAGTCGTAACGAATCACTTCTGATAAACGATTTAATTCACGTATTTTTGACCTATCGAAAAACGAGGATTGGAAAACAACCTTGACATACTCATACTGGCCGGAGGGGATATCCGGAACAAGTTCAGCTATGTAAAAAACAACTGTTCGTGTCCGGCACTGATTCCGATCAACACCAAACCCATCGTTAGCTATATCCTGGAATTCTACGCAAATCACTCCGATCAATGGGAGCGCATTTTTCTCGTAGTAAACAAGAAAGAAATTCAAAGTGTAAGCAAGGAAATCAGTGTATTTCTGAATGACGAAAGGGTTCTGTTAGTGGGCGTAGGTGACACAATTGGCGTGATTGACACACTGGACAAGGCACTTAAGGATATTAAGCCGTCGGGAGAGGTCATCATCAATCTGGTAACTACCGTCCCCACTTCTTTTCCAGACGCACAGGAAGTTCAATTGTCCGAACTGGAGAATCGAAACGATGAGTGGTCGGTGATCCAAACGACTGATCACGCGTTCAGGGTGTACCCCAAAGTATCGGAAAAATCCGTGGTTGGAAACGCTTTCACCGGACTTTTTCGAGCAAATAGTACGGTTCTTCTTGACGTGCTCAAAACGACAGAAAGTCAAGACCTTGTTGAATTGATTCAACCGCTCGCAACACGGGAAAAAATTCTCTTTTGTCCAGTTGAATGGATCGATTGCGGACACGAAATCAACTATGTTGAGGCAAAAAAGAAACTGATCAATAGTCGTGCATTCAACCAAATCTCGGTAAGCGATACCGGCGTACTCACCAAATCATCGGAAAATGCGGACAAACTTCGCAAGGAAGTTGATTACGTGGAAAAATTACCCAAACCCTTATCGCTCTACTTCCCAAGAATTCTGGACTCCTACAGTCAGGGAGATCGACACTTTGTCGAGATGGAATTCCACCCCTACCCTAATCTTGCTGAAATCACCTTGTACTGGGAGGTAAATGAAAAGATATGGGACAAAATTTTCACCCGTTTCCAATCCATATTGACCGAATTTGCCCAAACAGAAGGTCAGATTTCACAGAAGTCGTACATGGAAATGTACCTAGACAAAACGCTTGATCGTCTGAACGATTTTCATGGACAAAGGACCGACGAAAAATTGAATCAAGAAACAATCGAAATCAATGGTAAATCGTACCTCAACGTAGATTTTTTCAAGGATCAACTTCAAAATCACTTCGGTGAGCGATACGGTTCTGAACGATTCCACATTATGCACGGCGATTTCTGCTTCAACAATTTATTGTACGATATCCCAAGTGATTCACTCAAGTTGATTGACGCACGGGGAAGTTTTGGAAACGGATTTAGTATTTATGGAGATCGTAACTACGACATCGCCAAATTGGTGCACAGCTCTGTCTTTGGTTATGACTACCTTGTGAATGACCTGTTCGAATTGACAGAAACGGAAACGGGCTTCCAACTGGAATTAAACTGGAGAGAAAACCGTGAATTGTTGACACAAAAGACCGAAACACTCATCGACACATTGAAAGTTGATAAAAAACACGTTTATTTAATTACGGCTCTGCTATTTTTGTCCATGACACCGTTGCATTCCGATTCCTCCAGAAGGCAAATTGCCATGTTTTTAACGGGAATTCAATTGTTAAATGATACACTCAGTGAATAAACGAAGAATTTGCATTGATCTGGATGGCGTAATCGCCCAATTCAAAAAAGAAGGACAAACCTACGCAGATGTTGCACCCATTGAGGGAGCAGTTGAGCGACTCAATCAATTCAAGGCTGACGGGCACTACATCATCATCAATACCGCTCGGCACATGAAGACCTGCGAATCGAACCTGGGTCTCGTGAATGCTCGTATTTCAAAAATAACACTGGATTGGCTGGAAAGTCATCAAGTACCCTATGACGAAATCTATTTCGCAAAACCCTGGGCAGATATTTATATCGACGACAACGCTTTCCGATTTACAGATTGGGATGCCGTGTCTCCGGATGCAAACGAACTTCCTTCGAGTAGCGAACAATCATTGGCAAAATGAACTTTGTAATTCCCATGGCAGGCCGTGGTCAGCGGTTCGTTGATGCTGGTTATGAACTACCCAAGATGCTCATTGAAGCAAAAGGGAAAACGCTGCTTGAATGGAGTGTGGATTCGCTTCCTTTGGAATTAGCTACGCGATTGATATTCGTGTCACTCAAAGAACATGAGGAACAATTCAATCTCTCGCATGTCATACTGGAGAAATACAACGCTCACAACCCAACGATTGTTGTTCTGGATGAAGTTACGCGAGGACAAGCTGAAACTGTGATGATGGCGAAGGAGCATCTTAATCCAGAAGCAGATCTTGTGGTATTTAACATTGATACCTATTTTTCATCTTCATCACTGGCAAGGAACCTTGAAAACAATACTATTGATGGTGTTTTGGGCACATTCCCGGATCCAACGGATTCCAGCCGATTCAGCTACGCCAAAACGAATGAAGAAGGGATCATCATTGAAGTTCAGGAAAAGGTTCACATTTCAGACAATGCTTTAACAGGGTTGTATCACTTCAAACGGTGCGCGGACTTCGTAGAATTGGCTGAAGACATCATTCAAAAGGGAGAAACGACTAAAGGAGAATTTTACATAGCCCCGATGTACAATCGTTTGATTGAAAAGGGACATCGATTTATATTGGATGAATGCGAAAATCATGCTATTTTGGGCACACCAGATGAACTAAACAACTTCATACAATCTGATGAGCTTGCTTAAATCTATGGCGGTACGTATTGTTCGGAGGCTTCGGGAACCACATTTGCGAGAAGTTCTGGTGAGCACCCTGCAACAATTGAATGGAGGAGGAAAGTCAACTTTTACCTATCACGAGCGCCCGAAAATAGTTGACTACCGCCAAACAGATAGCAATTATGGAGATTGGGGGATTTTGGTGCAAGGTCCACCCTTAGGAACGGATGATTTCACGGTGAACTCGATTCGCAATTATAGCCAACTATTTCCAGGAGCCGTCATTCTGGTTTCATGCTGGGAAGGCCTCGATCCAGCGGAACAAAAAAAATTAGAAACGGCCGGAGCCAAAGTTCTTCTCAACCCTCTACCCGAAGATTCAGGACCCTTCAACATCAACTATCAGATTGCGAGTACGAAAGCCGGACTAGATCACCTTTCCAGACTAGGACTTAAGTACGCTATTAAAGCAAGATCTGATCAGCGCTTTCACAACCCGGAAACAATCAACCAGCTTAAAGCACTTTTGACGGCATTTCCGACGGAATCAACCAAGATTTCGGAACGCATTATTGCCTGTAGCTTCACTAGCTTAAAGTACCGTCCATTTAGTATTTCAGACATGTTTCAGGCTGGAGTCATTAACGATCTAATTATGTTCTGGGATGCTCCATACGACCATCGATCCAAGGAAGATTTCAAATTCAAAACGGTTCAGGAATTTACTGAATGCCAAATCGCTGAAGTATATCTGACGGTCAATTTCTGTACACGGATCGGGTACGATAACGAGTTGACACTCACCAATTATCAACGTGCGCTAAAAGAACTATTTTGCATTATTGATGCTGAATCGATTGATTTATACTGGCCGAAATACAAAGGCCTTAAGGAGTATCAACACCGGTATTACAATGGTGCGCACACCTACGATCTTTTGCTTTTTAACGATTGGCTCGCAATTACTCAGGGACAAGTCGAGTTATCCAATTGGGACGAGGATATTTCTAACACCGAAGAGGGAGGATATTTCAATGAATAAGGTCGTAATTGTCATCCCTATTTATCGTGAACAACCCACCCGGATGGAACGGTTGTCGCTCATGAGATGTATTGATGTATTGGGTGAACATCCGATTCACTTCATTGCTCCCAGAGGAATGGACTGTTCTGAATATGTGAACGCACGAGAAGATGCAGACCTGACCTTTTTTCCCCCGGATTACTTCTCGGGTATCCCCGGATACAATCGGCTGATGATATCGGTCGAACTTTATAACACCTTTAGCAGTTATGAGTTCATGTTATTGTATCAACTTGATGCGTATGTATTTAGAGACGAACTTCTCGATTGGTGTGAAAAGGGGTTTGATTATATTGGCGGAGCGGTACATGATTTCCAGGTGGACAAATTCTCGGAACGAACAGAAATTACCACGCTAAATGGAGGCTTTTCCCTGCGAAAAATCAGTTCAGCTCTTGCCGTGCTAAACGCTAATCAGAAAATTTACGCGTTGGAGGATTTACTCCGGGCTAATCGACAGCAAAGCGGATGGTTAAAAGGAAGTCTGATGGGCTATAAGTACCATTTCTTAGGAAACAATACAAATCATCGGAGAAACAAATATGACCGAAATGAGGACATGTTTTGGGCCCGGGTTTGTGTACGGCTATTCGATTGGTATACCGTTGCTCCGATTGAGGAAGCCCTGAAATTTTCCTTTGATAATTATCCAGAAAAGTCCTACGAACTAACTGACAAAAAATTACCTTTTGCATGTCACGCTTTCGAAAAACACGCTTATTTTTGGAAGAAGTACATTGACATTAAACAATGATTTCAAGAGTTCTCCATAGCTTAAAATATCGCTTGAATAAAGTCAATACACGACGTATCAAGGGGAACGGTAACCTCGTGAATAACGAAGGTTATTTAGAAGGATGCACAATCGAAATTCTTGGGAACAATAACAGGGTACACTTCAAAAAAGGATCGAAATTCATGCATTCAACGATCTATATTAAGGGAAACAACTGTGAAATTGTGCTGGACAAACACGCAAGCATGAAAGGTGGTGAACTATGGTTAGAGGATGAGGGTTCCAAAATTATAATGGGTCCCAAAAGTACAATCGAAGACGCTCACATCGCTTGCACAGAAGGCAAAATGATCTCGTTCGGTACAGACTGTATGTTGGCAAAGCAAATTGAAATCAGGACAGGAGACTCTCACAGTATTCTTAATAAAAATGGTGAACGAATCAATCCTGCTGCCGACGTTCAAATCGATGATCACGTTTGGATCGGAAATGGAGCCAAAATTTTGAAAGGTGTGCACTTGGGCGAAAATTCAATAGTGGCTACGGGTGCTATCGTAACGTCATCATTCCCAAGCGGAAGCCTTGTTGGAGGCTCACCTGCGAAGCTCATCAAGTCCAATGTGAATTGGAATCGTCATCAAATTTGATAGTAGCTTAAATTCTAACATTAGCAAGAAATCCCAATGACGGATTGAGTCCGGATCCATCTCTTCTTATCAAGGCTAAACCCATTGAACTCGATCCGAATATTTCACCTATTCAATTAGGTTTTGAATTCCGTTGAAAGCAAGTTTTTATTTGGTAATTAGCCCAAAAAGAAAGTATCTTGTGCCGTGTTAAAAACGATCAACTTAAATTCTAATTTATGAGCATCGCCATTGTAACAGGTTCATCTGGACTTATCGGTAGCGAATCCGTGCAATTTCTCAAAGATAAATTTGACCTAATCATAGGTATAGATAATGATCTTAGGTCGTATTTTTTTGGCAATACTGCTTCGACTTCAGAAGTGCGAGACGAGTTGATTTCTGACATTTCAAATTATCAGCATCAAAACGTAGATATTCGTGATCTCGAAAATTTGAAGCCGATTTTTGAGAATCACGGAGAATTAATAGAATTGGTTGTTCATACAGCGGCGCAGCCAAGTCACGATTGGGCGGCAAAGGAACCATTCACGGACTTTACTGTAAATGCTAACGGAACTTTGAATTTACTGGAGCTCACGAGGCTTCATTGTCCTAAGGCCACCTTTATTTTTACTTCTACGAATAAAGTGTACGGGGACACGCCGAACTACCTTCCGCTCGAAGAAAATGATAAGCGCTGGGAGATAAACGATCAGCACAACTATTTCGCGAAAGGGATCGATGAAACCATGTCGATTGATCAAACCAAGCATTCACTCTTCGGGGCGTCGAAAGTGGCTGCGGACGTTTTGGTTCAAGAATATGGACGTTACTTCGGAATGAATACGGGAATTTTCAGAGGCGGATGTCTAACGGGGCCGAATCACGCCGGGGCCCAATTGCATGGTTTTCTGTCTTATCTAGTGAAGTGCGCCATGACAAAAACGCACTATACAATATTCGGATATAAAGGAAAGCAAGTTCGAGACAACATTCACAGCTATGACTTGGTGAACATGTTCTGGCATTTTCACCAAAACCCGCGTCAAGGAGAAGTGTACAACGCTGGAGGAGGACGTCATTCAAACTGCTCTATTCTAGAGGCAATCGATATGATTGAAGACATTTCTGGCATTCGCCTTAATTATACAATCGCTGATGACAATCGAATTGGAGACCACATTTGGTGGATTTCAGATGTCTCGAAGTTCAAAGAGCATTATCCTGAGTGGGACTACAAGTACGACATTAAAGACATTATCGAACAGATTATAGAGCGATTCACAGTAACGACATGAGGTACCATCTCCTAACAACTTATTACGTTGCGGAGGATGAAGAACGAAACCAAGAAAACCTGCTTTGTCTTCAGAAAAACCTCGAATGTCCGGAACTTGAAAAAATTTACCTCATCCTTCAGAACGATAACAAACCGGATATCGACCTCAAAGGTAAGGTTGAATTCATTCATTTAGGGAAACGGCCTTGCTTTGCAGATTTTTTTGAGATCACTAGATCGAAAGTAGAGTCTGGACTCAGATTCGTTGTGGCAAATTCAGATATCTATTTTAATGAAACCCTTCGGAAATTAGACTCGTTAGACCTTAGCAAGAAACTTGTGACGCTTACTCGTTGGGACCTTCAAGAGGACAACTCACTCAAATTTTACAATAAATACTTGAGCCAAGATACCTGGATATACTCTGACGTAATTCCAGAAGGGGTTGGAGAATACTTCATAGGTCAACACGGCTGCGACAACCGCTTGCTTTTTGAACTTAACGCCAAAGGGATCGAAATTCTCAATCCATCATTAGTTGTTAAAAGCATTCATGTGCATATGTCCCAGCTCAGGCCTTATTTTGAAAATCCCAATTACAAATTTGTTGATCCTCCGTACAAGTACTCGTTTCCTAGCGGGCTAGTGATTCCCGCAAAACTTTTCTTTTTAAGGCTCTTTAATTCGTCCAAATACAATTGGAATAAATACAACTTGGCAGATTACTATTGCATCCGCTTTGAGTACTATCGAGCTCGTTCCAAAAACATACTTCAAAAAATACCTTCTTCTAATTTCGAACGTTTGATTGGATTTCTTTGCAGAATCTACTTCTACCTTAGATTCCAATTGGCCAAGCGTCTGAGATAGGAAAGACCTTTTTCTTAATTTTATCCCTGAATGGAACGGCTATTCTCCATTATATTGCCAACGTACAACCGAGCATCGTTTATTCGAGAAGCCATTGAAAGCGTGCAAGCCCAATCTTACGAAAACTGGGAGTTGATTATTATTGATGATGGAAGCACCGACGATACGCGAGAAATAGTTTCTCAATACGAGAAAACCGATGCTAGAATCCATTATCATTATCAAGAAAATCAAGAGCGAAGTGCTGCTCGCAATAAAGGAATTGAGTTATCAAAAGGTGAATGGATTTGTTTTCTGGATAGTGATGACAACTATTTGCCCGATCACCTAAAAACAATCCATCAAGCCCTTGGTTCAGATCAGGGAGAGGGTTTATTTGCTACAGGTATATTACGCAACACAAACGGAGTTCAATCCGAAGTACCCTTTTTGGACAATTCAAGTGAAAATATGTTGAAAGAACTATGGACGAAATTTCTGATCCCTTCTCAAGTTTGCGTGCATAGAAAAATCCTAGTTGAAAATCAATTCGATACCAGATTTAGACTTTGGGAGGACACCCATTTGTGGGTACGGATAAGTGCCCGCTATCCTGTACATCAATTAAACGCTTATACATGTCGACAAGTCGTTCATGACGAAAGTACGGTTGTTCAAGGAATTAACCGAGTGCAACTTCTGGAGGTGAATCAATACGTCTCCGCTGTCCAATCCTTGAAAATAGATTCAGCTGTAATGAAGATGATCTCTCCAACAGACATTCGTGACTACATTGATTCTAAATTGAGAATGTACGTGTACGCAGCAAGACAAAACAAGCAACTTCGCACCTCCATTCGAATTTGGTGGAAAGGGATGATGAATAAACCTAGTTTCTACCTAATCTCCGAGCTTCCTAAAGCTTTCTTGAATATCTTTGCAATTGGAATTCATGGCTAAATCGGCTGAGCATATTTTAATCATTACCTCCTGGTATCCTGACAAGTCCAGACCATATTATGGATCTTTCGTCAAAGAACAGGCGAAACTGCTAGCTGAAAATGGCCATCATCTTACGATACTCGTCCCTAACATCGCAAAGCGCTCAATCGATGGTATTTTACTGAATCGAAAAAGAATCCAAATCTCGAAAGATGGTGAACTTGATCTGCACTATATTGAGTCAACACCATATCTTCCCGGACAACGCAAACGAACATACAATCGATTAATTCGGGCTGTTAAAGAACATATCCGTGAACAAGAAATACAGTTTGATTTGATTCATG
>JAURNA010000010.1 GCA_030830385.1 Crocinitomicaceae bacterium
ATTGTCTTTTTCAAGAATTGCTGCCACAATTGGACCTGACGTCATGTATGCTACCAACTCCCCGTAAAAAGGACGTTCGGCGTGAACTGCATAGAACTCTTTTGCCTGGTCTTCGGAAAGGCGTGTGTATTTCATTGCTTTAATTTCAAATCCTGCACCCACGATCATGTCCAGAATTTTCCCCATGTGCCCGTTTTCGATTGCGTCGGGCTTCAACATTGTAAATGTGCGGTTCGTTGCCATTTTTTCTTGTGAGTTTAAATTTTGGCGCAAAGATAGTGATTTGCCTCAATCAAAGCGAAACTACGTTGTTGGCGAGTGAGCATCAACGCCCGGGACGGCTATCCTGCTGAACGGTAAGATTTCCCGGTTTTTGTCACGGTGCGACATTCTGTGCGTTTTCGCGTGCATCGACAGTACGGAGTCCCGGATAAAATTTTCAAGAAATTGCAAAGGTTATCCCGTTGCAATGATTCTAATTGGAAAATGTTAGATTTGACTAACTTTTGAAGTTCTAATTGACTGATAAATGAAGGATATTGTTGCATACCTTGGAGAGATTGACCCGGTACTGGCAGCGTTATATGCTACGTTATTCACTTGGTTGATGACGGCAGCTGGTGCTGGTTTGGTGTTTCTTTTTAGAACGTTGCACCGGGGTTTGTTGGATGCCATGCTTGGATTTACGGGCGGGGTGATGGTAGCTGCAAGTTTTTGGTCACTGTTGAGTCCTGCTATCGAAATGTCGGAGAAGAGTTATCCTTCTATGCCCTGGATGCCGGCGGCCGTTGGATTTCTACTCGGGGCAATTTTCCTTTTTGGCATGGATAAACTGATGCCACATCTTCACATCAATTTTGGTGAGGAAGAGAAGGAGGGAATGAATACCCAATGGCACAAGACTACGCTGTTGGTTCTGGCGATTACGTTGCACAACATTCCTGAGGGTCTGGCGGTAGGGGTGCTCTTCGGAGGGGCTTCAATGGGGTACGAAGGCGTAACGATTGGCGCTGCTGTTGGTTTGGCAATCGGAATCGGAATTCAGAATTTCCCGGAAGGCTTTGCCGTCGCCATGCCACTGCGTCGTCACGGTGTTTCAAGAAGAAAAAGTTTCTGGTACGGTCAACTCTCAGCGATTGTTGAACCGATGGCCGGAGTCTTGGGTGCAATTGCGGTTCTGTACATGGAACCCATTCTGCCATTCGCGCTCGCATTCGCCGCAGGAGCGATGATCTATGTTGTCGTGGAAGAGGTAATACCGGAAACTCAAAGGGATAAATTTACCGACATTGCCGTACTCGGATTTATCGGTGGATTCCTCGTTATGATGATCCTTGATGTCGCGCTCGGAACCCTCAATTTTGGAGGATAAATTCTTCCCCAACCCAATTTAACACTTTTTAAGGATTTTTTTTCGGGAAATATTTGTGCGTTTCCACATTCCTGCTACATTTGTAGTACAAGAACAATTTAGTAGTTTTTATTGTTTTTGGGTTTTATAGTTTTAGCATGGTTTAGCGGAAAGAGGAATAAATTCATTAAAATTTGTTCCTCTTTTTGTTTTCAAACATTTCGTATTTTAGACCCAACGAAAAACTACTTGATGAAATCACTTCTTTTTATTCCGGCTTTTTCTTTTTGCCTTGCTACAAATGCATCGTTTTCCCAAACACAAGGAATCGCATATACTGCTGTAGGTAAAGGGGTTGCAACGACCTTTTTGACAGATTACCACTGTCTCGGAATCAACAATTCTGCCCTTGGATGGGGAACAGGTTACGATAACAAACGATTCACAGCGGGTATGACGGAGTTCAACTTCGGGATGTACTCGGACTCACTAAACGTTGACAGACTTCAGCGTTTGTTCAAGGTGATTCGAAGTGATGTTCGCGACGAGACCACGGAAGCAACCTGGGAAGAACAACAAACGTATTCAGCAGAATACATGAATTCAGGAATTGCATTTGACGCGCATTACAACTGGCTTGGATTCTCTTTCCAGTCGGAGAAATTCGGCGGTTTTGCATTCAACATTAACGAGAGTTACAACTGGTATTCGCGATTGAACGAAGATCTTACCGATATCATTTTCAAAGGAAGACTTTCCAATTACTTTGACTCATTGACGATAGTTTTTGGGACAGATACTTCCATGATTCCCAATACGGGAAATCTATCGGAAGACACGTTGGCAGCAGTTATTCAGGGATCTTTGTCAAACCCGCTCAGTCTGAGCCAGCTAACGGAAGGATCTGAAATCCGATTTGCATGGAACCGCTACTACAATTTCGGTTATGGACGTAAACTGGTTGGAAACGATTCCACCTTTGCGGTTTATGGAGGAATCGGTGGTCGATTCATTCAGTCCATGGCAATGTTCGATATGCGATCGGACGGAAAAACGATTCATATGTACGCTTCGTACAACCCGAACTATGACATTAATTATGGATCAATCGCTGAGTTTAACCCGTCCGAATATACAGTTGAGGGTTTCATCCCAAAACCGGTTGGGATGGGATATGGAATTGATCTTTCTGCCAGTGTATTTCTTATGAAGAGCATTCGGATTGCAGCGGCAGTAAACAACATCGGGTCGGTTACATACAGGAGAAACGTATACACAGTAGAAGATTCGGATATCAGATCAGTTGATCTTGAAGGGTTGGATAACGAAAACATCAACAACAGTGTTTACATGATGTTGGAAGATGGAGGGATTATGAATCTGGTAGGTCAGGAATCGTATACTGTGAAGAACGCATCTACCTATCGATTGGGTTCCAGCATCGAAATGGGAAAATTTATGCGATTGGGTATTGACGTTGTTGGACCATTCGATTCTGAAAATCCGGGAGGGTTGACAAATCCGGTGTTTTCCATTGGTGGAGACATTCGTCCGTTGAAATGGTTGTACATCAGCGCAGGATACCTTGGAGGTGGATTGTACAGGCACAACATTCCACTCGGTGTAAATTTCGTTCTCGGTGGAGGTGCGTACGAATTGGGAATTTCCTCTCGCGATGCGTTGTCTTTCATCACGAACAATTCCAACAGTATATCTACGGCATTTGGATTTGTCCGGGTACGTTTCTAGGTGAACGTATGATTCGGATTCTTTTTCTGTGCTTTCCATTTCCTGTGTTGATATTTCAGAAAATGCAACAATTTACCTAAGACTTATGGTTAATTCTGAGGGAACAGTTGTGGACGCCCAAAACATGCAATCGAAAACGACAACAACCCATCAAGTCCTGATCAACCGGATCATTAACGCAGTAAAAAGCCAGGTAACGTATTCGAAAAAACCGGATGCACCGATGATAACTCAATACTACGTAGTCAAAATACATCAGTAGTAAGCTACATTCTCCTTAAAATTTCGCGAAGCTCACTTAGCATAATAGCTGTTGCTCCCCAAACGACATGACCGTTTAAATCGAAGTAGGGGATATTCCTGAGAACCATGCCGTCTGCAACCCGGATGTCGGTTTGTTTCACAATGGACTCTTCCAACAATTGAAGTGCATCAAAAACGATGATTTCTTCAACCTCACGTGAGTCTGCGATGAGGGTGGGTTGTTCGTGCAAAGCAAACAAAAATGGGCGAACTAAAAAAT
>JAURNA010000011.1 GCA_030830385.1 Crocinitomicaceae bacterium
CAGTGTAATTCTGCCACGCTTCAGGATTCAATTCATGAATGGCACGATCACGACCACGGTAACGTCCATCTACATCGCTGAAAAGATTCGGAGCGATGAAGGAATGATAAAGAGCGGTATAGAAAATACGCTTGATTTTCCGGCTTTTTGTCTGAATCTGAATGCGAGAAAGTTCATCATCCCACTGTCTTGTTGCACGTGCAGCGAGCATTTCATAGCTGATTCCTTCTGGAATTTCTTCCTCAAGGTTCATTTTGGCGCCTTTTTGATCAACAGCTGAAATCCCCACATTCAACTGAACCTTTTCGGTATCTTTCGGAAAGATAAGAAGCAGTTTATGCCGTCCTTTGCTTTCTATACGGCGTGCTTTTTCGTAGGGAATGTTCGTTTTTATATAGAAATAGAAATGTTGCTCACGGGCCCAGGATTCAGAAATCCGAAAGCCACTGATCGACTGCTTATCGTGCGTTTCAAATCCAGCTGAAATCACGCGATCACGATGATCAAGATCAAGGAGGATGAATTTTTTTCCTGCTTGTTCATTGAACGTGTATTCATGAATTCCGGCACGTTCCGAAACAGCCAGTCGTACGTTTATTTTTCCTTCATCAAGTATCACTTCATAGCTCCCCGGACGAGCAACTTCGTCCTTGTGCTCAAAACGAGCGCCGTAGCCGTTCTCGGTAAGATAGCCCGGATCTATTTTGGGTTTTCCGGATTGCGGGACCACCAAAAGATCGTTGTAATCCGAAACTCCGGTCCCGCTCAGGTGCGTATGACTGAAGCCGTAAACAATCGAGTCCGAGTAATGATATCCAGAACAGCCATCCCATCCATCGTGACGCGTATCCGGGCTCAGTTGAATCATACCAAATGGAGCCGTTGCTCCCGGATACGTATGTCCGTGTCCTCCGGTACCGACAAATGTATTCACATACGAACTGGGCGAATCTTTTCGCAAAGGTTTGCGTACCAATGCAGAAGGATCGATGTATTTCTTGCGCTGGTCGTGTGCACCACGGAGTTCTTCAATTTGCCCGATGGTTAGAGCAGAGCATGTAACCATACATCCTATGAGTACAAATGATTTCATACAATTCTTTACAGTTGCTTCCACGCCAACGATGCAGCACCAAGTACGGCAGCATTTTGGTCGTGTAGTGCAGAAGTGCGGATTTCTATTTTGTGCTGATAGATATTCAGCAATTCCGCTTCCATCGCTTCCTTTACAGCCAGAGCAAATTCCGGGCCATTTTGTGCAATCCCGCCAAAAAGGATATAAGCTTTGGGGTTTGAAAAACAAGCGAAATCAGCCAATGCACTTCCTAATGTTTTTGCGGTAAAACGAACGATTTCCTGAGCGAATGGGTCTCCCGAATCGGCCAACTTAAATACATCCAAAGCTGACCAATCACGATTTTCGTTCAATGCCGAACTCATTTTTAGCGGAGAATCCAACTCCTTGATCGACCGAATTACTCCGGTGGATGAAGCATAGGTTTCAAGGCAGCCTTTTCTTCCACATCCGCAATTTCTTCCTCCCGGAAATACCCGAATGTGGCCGAATTCCCCGGCGAAGCCATCGAATCCGTGAATTAGATGCTCGTCTATGACGATTCCGCTTCCGAGTCCGGTGCCGAGTGTAATGGTCACGAAATTGGATAGATCTTGAGCATTGCCAAATACCATTTCACCGATTGCAGCCGCATTCGCATCGTTCGTAACGGTTACCGGCATACCGAATTTCTGACCGAAAAGTTCACCGAGCGGAATGCTTCCTTTCCACAAAAGGTTCGGGGCGAACTCTATGGATCCAGTGTGAAAATTTCCATTCGGAGCTCCGATGCCAATTGCCTGTATTGCCCCACGATGGATCGCAAGCGTTTCGAACAGGCTGTCGGCCATTTTATCAGAGGAGGAAAACGAGATGGTGGGAACTTCTCCGCTCGATGTAATTTTTCCATCTTTATTACAAAGTCCGTAGGCGATGTTTGTTCCGCCAATATCAATGCCAAGTACAACGGGTTCCATTTATTTCCAGTACAGAAATCAGCGTTAAAAGTAGCAATTTATCGATGGCGGGATCAATCCCGGATTCACCTGTGTTTCGGCTTGATCAAATCAAATTTAAAAACCTTTCCTTCTTTGGATGTTGCGTACAATTGCGTCTCACTTGCATCGAGGCAATAATACGTGCCATCTGCAAAAGCGGTCCAGTTCACGCCTCCGTCGGTTGAGAAGTCAATACCATTGCGACCACAGGCGTAGAATACGCCATTCGTTTCAAATACGCAAGCGCGGTATCCTCTCGGTGGATGCTCGCTATTGAACCATGATTTTCCTCCATCTGTTGTGAAGTAGGTGGTATTGAGCTGAAGGTTATATTGTACGTAATCTCCTCCGGTAATCACTCCGATACTGTCGTTCGCAAAGCAGACTGAGAATGCTCCTGATGCTTCCCCCGGATAGTAAGGAATAAGCACTTCGTTCCAGTTTTCTCCCCGGTTATTTGACCGGAAGAAACGACTTTTCAACCCACCAGAAACAAATACATACGTGCTGTCGTTAATCATTTGTACGTTGGACCCACTGGCTGCGAATCCCGCTTCACCTTGCTCAGCTTTGATCTTTCCTTCGCATTCCTTCCATATTTTTCCGCCGTCAGAAGTATGATAGAGACTGAAATAA
>JAURNA010000100.1 GCA_030830385.1 Crocinitomicaceae bacterium
AAATAATTTTTTCTGGCGAAGTGCTGTTTTGGCGCAATTTCTGATTCACATGCAAGTCCCAGACGAATGGCAAACTCAATGGTTTGACGATTCATTCTTGGGAGCGTACCCGGGTGTCCGAGAGAAATTGTGCTTACGTTACTGTTCGGTAAAGCCCCGAATTCGTTTACGTCGTTCGAGTATGCCTTTGAGTGGGTCAGCATCTGGGCATGGACTTCCAGACCAATTACCGATTCGTATTTATTGCGTGTTTTTGTATCCATTTAATCGACTCGGGAAATGAGTTCTTTCATGATCAGTGTCATCTTCGGTTCCGCCTTGTTTGCTACTGCGATCACTTGTTCCACATTTACTTCCTTGATTTTACCGGGTACTCCGAGATCGGTAATGATGGAAATGGCAAAGCAGGGAATTCCCATGTGGCGGGCAACGATGACCTCAGGAACGGTAGACATTCCGACACTATCGGCACCGATGATTCGAATGTATTTGTATTCTGCTGGTGTTTCAAGGGTTGGCCCCGTAAGTCCTGCATATACACCTTGTGCCGCACGAATGCCGTTCTCCTCAGCGATTTCGTTTGCAAGCGCAATCATATTGCGGTCGTAGGGTTCACTCATATCCGGGAAACGGGGCCCCAGTTCATCGATATTCTTTCCGATCAGCGGATGAGCAGGGAAGAGATTGATATGGTCGCAGATGATCATGATTTCCCCAATTTCGTAATCGGGGTTTAGACCGCCGGAAGCATTGCTCACAAACAATCGCTCGATTCCCAGGTACTTCATAATGCGAACCGGAAAGGTAACTTCCTGCATGGTGTATCCCTCGTAGAAGTGAAAACGTCCCTGCATGGCAACGACATATTTTCCTCCAAGCTCACCAAAAATAAGTTTTCCGGAGTGGCTTTGTACCGTAGATATGGGAAAGTGAGGAATGTCTTTGTATTCAATTTCGTCGATTACATTCATTTCCTTTACCAGTCCGCCTAATCCTGTTCCGAGGATGATTCCAATCGTTGGTTGAACAGACGTTTGGCTTTGGATGTACTCCCGGGTTTCTTTACACTTCGTTAAGATATCCATTTACAAATTCGTTAAAAGCAGCACGATCAATTATGTTCAATTCAATAGGTTGAAAATACCATGGGTACTTGTCGTCAAAGACCTCCTTAAATTCTTTCAATCTCATTCGATCTTTTTCAGTTGTTACAATGGCTCGTTCACAGCTAGCAAAAGTATCAAATTTTTCATGAATTTTCGTGATATCAGCGGCTGTAAAGCTGTGATGATCGGGAAACGAGAGATGCGTACATTTTGCTTGTTGACTCCAAAATCGAATGAATGGTGAAGGATTGCCTATTCCGGTAACGATCAGAACGTCTGAAATGGGTGCTACTTTTTTTTCTGTGAAACTAACCGGAGTACCGTATTGGATGCTCGAAAAGAAGATTCGATCCTCCGGAAATCGTAGTTTTCGTCGTACGGATTCCATGGTTGCCTTGTCGAGGTTATCCGGACACTTACTCACCATTACGATATCGGCCCGCTTTCTTCCTGCACGCCATTCGCGAAGGTTTCCGGCTGGCAGGATAAAATCATTGGAATACAAATCATCAAAAGGGGTAACGAGAATATTCAATCCTGCTTTGACGGCCAGGTGCTGAAATGCGTCATCCAGAAGGATAACTGTGTTCTCAGGAGTATTCTTGCGAATCCACTTCACGCCTTCTGCTCTTTTTTCGGCTACCACGGAAGTGATCTGATCTCCGTGTTTTTGCTTGTACATCAGAGGTTCGTCTCCCACTTGTTTCGCTGTTGATTTTTGAGTTACCTCCAGCAATCCATGCGTAGATCGACCGTAACCGCGACTCAATGTTGCTACGGGCTGGTTCAATTCGAGTATTTGCTGAATCAATAAATCAACCATGGGGGATTTTCCTGTGCCTCCGGTGGAGAGATTTCCAACTACAATTGATTTTCCCGGAATACGATACCGTTTGAGAACTCCCGAAGTATACAAGCCGTTTCTGAACCAAACCCCGAAGCCATACAGCCAGCTCACGGGAAGCAACATGAGACGAAGTTTTCGCAGCATTATTCACCGAAATCCGAGAAGGATTGCTCCTCGCGATAGTAATAAATTCGAATCTGGGCCGTATCGTCCAGAAAGTTGATTTTTCCGATTTCGAATCGGTTGATGTTGAGTCCTGTTCTCTCTTCGAGATCAGTGAGCATTTCATCATGTCGTTCGGGTTTGATCAAATCAATCCGCTCGTAGATAATTGTCTTTCGGGTCTCGTGTCGGATGAGCCAGATGTATTCCAGTCCGAAGGTGATAATTACCACAGCAACGTTGATGACCATCATTTCGATAACACTGATCTGGTTCGATGCGAGTGCGTTTACAACGCTGATCCCAATCACAAGGAAGAGATAGGTCATTTCCTTGATCTCGATGGCGTCTGTACGATATCTAATGATACCGAATATCGCAAAAAGTCCAAGTCCCATTCCAGTGTCAATATCCAGTTTCTTCAATCCGAAACACAGGAAGAAAGTCACCATGCCAATCAGGTAATAGGTGAAGAGGTAATCCTTCCGTTTGGTCAGAGGATAGTACAAATATCGGATGATTATGGTCATGAACACTATGTTCACGGCAAGTCGCATCAGCAGGACGTAAAGGTCGTTGTCAAACCAAGTCAATTCAATCAGGTTATTGGTCTTACCCGATAATGGAAACAAAGCGCTAAGCAGCATCGTTTTCTAATTTTTCAATGTGTAAAAGTTTCTTTTTGAAGCGGTTGTGTTTCAATGCACCCGCGCCGTGTATCTTCAGCATTCCGATGCAATATTTGCTCAGTCGTAAAGGACGAATGCCGCGTTGCTTCATTATCCGGAAGAATGGACTTTCTCTATTGATGCGTCCTTGTTTCAATTCGGCAATAACGAGCTTTCCCATATCCTCCTTTCTGTCCTTCCATTCGAAACGCAGCGCCAGATCAATGGTCAATCGCTCGTCTTGATCTTTTCCCACCAGTGTTATGCGCTGGTACTGATTCATGAGCGAAGGATTCAATGGGTCAGTATCAAATGGCATCACGGAATCAAGAAACGCTTGATGATCTGTTGGTAATTCCATGTGATTCTCATTCGAAGGAATTCTCATTTTGTTCGTTCGTCCCTTGTGTTTGTGCTTTACTTCAAGGAACGAAATGCCCGATTCAAGATATGTACGGTACCTAACCTTCACGCGATTCAAACGTTTTCGGTGGTGATCGTTGTAGAAACGCAGTTCAGGGTCGTCGTAGTATAAACTCTCGTATCCTGAAATCATACTTTCGCCGACGTTAAGGACTTTGAAGTGACCTTGAAGAACCGGTAGAATTTCGGTCAATACATCACTATCGAATACGAACTTCGTGTCCACACGGTTCATCAGCTGAACGCCGTCCATCTCAGTTAGGTCGATCAGGTCAAATTGGGAAAGAACTTCCTCCATCTCGGCGTTTCTCATGTTCTCAAAGTTAAGAGAATGTTTAGAGCATATGTTGCCGTTCAGTCAAAAAAAAACGCACTTACTCCACGAGTCCCAAACAAATTTTCATTCGGACAATTCTTCGAATGGATTCGTCTGCTTTCTGTTTGAACTCAGGATTCGTCTTGTATTCGTTCAGGATTTCCTGATGGGCTTTTTCCGCGTCTTTCGGCATCAGAATAATATCACACCCTGCTGCAATTGCCTTCACGGAAGAGTTCGGTACTTTTACAACACCTCCCATTCCCATCGCGTCTGTTACCACAAGTCCTTTGAAACCCATGCTGTCGCGCAGGAGACCCGTAACAATTTCCGGGGCCACAGTAGATGGCGCTCCATTAGTATTGTATTGTTCATTGTTTCGAACAGCTAGGTGACCGATCATGACGGATAACACTCCGCTTTGAATGAGTTCGGGATAATAGTGTGCCTCTCTCAATT
>JAURNA010000101.1 GCA_030830385.1 Crocinitomicaceae bacterium
TATTCTCAACGAAACCGGTGCTGAATGGGATGGTTATGAGGTTTATGGCCGAAAAATCAACCGTAAAAAAGAGTGTGTCTATCCAGGTGACATCATCCAATTCGAAAAGGTTAAACTCAAATACACGGAAGGAAACCTCACGTACACCGAAAGTATGTATCACCATACGGCGATTGTGAAAGAAGTGTTGAGCAACAACGAAGTTGTGCTGTTGCACCAGAATACTGCCGCTACCGGAAGAAAAGTAGGGGAATCGAACCTGCGGTTCGATACGATTACGAAAGGCGAACTGTTCATTTATCGCCCCGTTCCCGGAAATTAAATTCGATCCAGCACATACTCAATCAGCTTGAGCATTTCAGCCTGATACCCCCTTGAAAATTCAAGATTGGGCCGATTCGCAATACCTAGGCAAATCGTTGTGCAATTGTGCCCGAGAGATTGTCCCATTGCAAACAGCGCCGAACTTTCCATTTCAAAATTCACGACCGATAACCCATCGTGGCGAAACGACTGGAGTCCTTCGTTCAACCCCACAGTGCGATTTTTTAAACGGAGCTGACGGCCCTGAGGTCCGTAAAAACCACTCGAAGTAACCGTAATGCCCGCGTAAGTTCTTTCACTTGCCATACGATTCGTTAACGATTCGGATGCCTGTACGGCATAGGTTTGAATTTCGTTCGGCAGTGAAACATGCTTTCTCAGGGACGTATTGAGCAACTTTTCTTCGTCTGAAAACGTAATCTGGTAAAAATGGGCAACGTTGTCAAGACCAAATGCATGTGAGGACAGTATGTACGAGTGCACAGGAATTTCGGGCTGCAGAATCCCGCATGTTCCAATTCTTACGATATCCAGTGCAGTCAAAACCTCCCGATCACAGCGGTTTTCAAGATCGATGTTAAACAATGCATCCAATTCGTTGAGGGCAATGTCAATATTATCGGTTCCAATTCCCGTGGAGAGAACCGAGATGCGCTTCCCTTTGTATGTTCCGGTTGCACAGATAAACTCACGATGTTGCGACTGATGTTCGGTTTCTGAGAAGAATGAAGCGACAAGATGTACACGATCCTGATCGCCTACCAGAATCACTTTTTCAGCCACGTGCTCAGGAGACAATCCCAGGTGATACACCTGTCCTTTATCATTGGTAACCAGTTCCGTCGGAGGATATTGCATGGCTCAATTTTTCATGAAAGTACGTATTCTCATACAAACGAAAAAAAGCACCGAGGTGCCTTTCATTTTCGTACGATTGATAGGCCATGCTAGTTATTCGTAATGCTTCCAAATACTTTTTGAAGCAAATCGGTGACACGTGCAATCGGGTCCTTGCGGATTTTGTTTTCTTCTTTTTCTACCATGAAGAACAATCCTGAGACAGCACGTTCAGTAACGAATTCTCCCAAGTCTGGATTCATTGGCTCAGCATTGCTCAGTGGGCTGTTTGCAAACGTATTGTACTTAGAAATAATCGGGTTCCAGTAATCGGTGAGTTTTACTCTGGAAATTGCCGCATCTACTTTCGGACGGAAAGCTTCAACGAGTTGCGCCGTTGTTTTGTCCTTGAGATAGTTGGTTGCAGCTCCGTCACCACCGTTGAGAATCGTGAATCCATCCGCAATTGACATATTCAGAATCGCATCCTTGAAGATAGGAAGTGCTTCTTTCGTTGCTTCTTCGGCTGCTCGATTCAGCGTTGTTTCGAATTCTTCCACTTTGCCATTGAGTCCCCATTCCAATGCCTTTTCTTTTACCTTTATTGCATCAGGAGGGAAGGGAAGACGTATGTCAGCATTTCCGAGGAAACCGTCCGTAACCGATGTCAGGTTCACGGAATTCTTGATTCCCACGTTGAGAGCCTCCTTCAAACCGGCAATGACCTCATCATTCGTCAATTGGGGCTTGGTTTCCGTGGTATCCGTTGTTTCCACCAATACACTGGCTACGTCGTTAAGGGTATCACACGCCGTTAAGAACATCAGTACACCAACACCGAACGGAAGTATACATTTTTTCATGGTTGATCTTTTTCCAAACATACAAACTATTTCTTGTGATCAAGCAAATTCGATACCAAAGAAAATGGGGAGCCGAAACTCCTCTCACACAGTGCGATCGTTTATTGATGTTATCTCAACAGCTGGATGGATCCTCTGAATTCACTTTTTGAATCATTGTATGGATTTTTCACAACGGCTTTCCATGTATAAGTTCCTGTCTTACAGTTCTGACCTGCGTGTGTTCCGTCCCATCCAACACTTGGATCGTGATTCTCCCAGATTACCTGTCCCCATCGGTTGAAGATCAGCAATTCGTACGCATACACATCGATTCCTGAGATCTCAGGTTTCCACACCTGGTTGTACTCGTCATTGTTTGGAGTAAATGAATTCGGAGCGAAGAACAAAATGCCATCAACCACCGTGAGGTACAAGGTCGTCGTATCTGTACATCCAATTTCAGAAGTAACAATCAATGTTACCGGATAGGTTCCGGGTTCTTGCGGGAATTGGAACGTCGGTATCGTAACACCACTTTGATACGGATACGAGTACGGGCTGTACCATTGCCAGTCCACCACGTCTTGCGAAGAACGATTCTGGCACATTACGTCCGGTTCGAAAATCGTTGTTGGATTTGCTGAAAACGTGAAGCTTGCCGTTGGATTTGGAAGTACCTTTACGATTTGTTCCAGCGTGTCTGTGTACGTACAACCGTACACGGAAGTGACGGTCATGATCATATCGAATACATCGGACTTGTTGTATGTATGAGAGGTTATTTCCGTTCCGTTTTCGAGCGCAAACTGACCATCGCCGAAATCAAAATAAGTCGTTGTAATTTCTCCGGCGTTCGTTGAAGCATTCGTGAATTCGAAGTAGCCCGGCATACACTTCTCCGGTTGATCCGGTATGGCAATGGGTTCAATCGGAGTTGGTAAGTGTACAAGCATGCACTGAGAAGCAGTTGGAGAACCACATGCCTCTGACAGCTCCACACAATATTGCGTATTCGTAAACGTTGATTCTACTGTAATATTCGTACCCGTTCCAATCACGTTTCCGTTTTCAGACCATGTGAATGTATAAGGCGTGGAACCTCCTGATGCGGTCGCCAACAGCGTGATATCGTCTTCGGGACAAATTTGCGTATCCGGGGTTAAGAAGGTAATTGATAAGGGAGGAGGCTCAGAAATGTCCAACGTAACAGAACCCTGGCATCCAATGTCAGAAGTAATCGTACAGTTGTATTGCCCTGCTGCAAGACCCGTTGCTGTTTGTGTAGTCTGCATACTTGGATCATCCCACTGGTACGTGATTGTTCCGAGAGATGGAACCATTTCCGCAAATGCCGTTCCATCGTTTCCGGCGGAGCAGGAAACCACATTGGTTGATCCCTGAAAGTTAACAGGCGTTTCACCCACTGTCACCTGAGCAGTCGCAGTACAACCATTTCCATCGGTCATGTTCACGGTATACGTGCCTGCTGACAAGCCGGTTACCGTTTGCGTTTGTTCGCCCAATGCTGGCCAGTCGTATGTATAGTTCGGAACTCCTGCCAACGGTGTTGCGGTCACCTGACCAACGCTAGCCGAGCAAATATCATCAATGGCACTGGCCGTAACAGTGGCGCTAACAGCGGTTATCCAACTCGTATCAGAAATAACCGTTTCATTTCCACAGTTGTCGGTAGATGTGAGAAAATAACCAATCGAATCTGACGAAGGAACCGGAACAGGAGTAACGGTCAATGACCCCGCGTTGTACAGATAAGTATTCCCATCCGTATCTTGCCAATCAAAACTTTGGTTTGGAAAAAACTGATATCCTTCATTGTTGGTTTGCCACTGGGTATTATTTCTCCCGGGCACAGTCAGGGCGCTCGCACCGAGTGGGGCTTGAACCCCGTGAACTGCATTACCATAGTTCCATCCGGGACAAATTGTCTTATTGAGAATGTGAGTTTCTATTTTATTGGTTGTCTCAAAAATCTTTATTTGACTACTGTAGAGCTGCCCACAATTGTACATGGGAATGTCATTCCAGGTAACGACAAAACGTCTGTTTGGAGCCGTTCCGTATACGGCATAGCTAATAACACCACCAGAAGCTGGATTTATGTCTTGCCAGGGTCCCATGATTGAGTTAAATTCGGATGTTGAGGTAGGATCAGGAATGGGAACGGTCATCCAGGTTGAGAATCCCAAAGCATTTGCAAGGTCGAATGACAGGAAGTTATTCGAGCTTATTAGCAACTGATTGTATGTATTTCCATAGAAACAAAAATCAAATCCGATGTCAATGACGTCACTAAACTCATCGTCTGTAAGATTGACTCCATTGGAAGTTATAAGTGGATCGGGATTATAGGAGATTTGGTTCATAGTGTAAGCAACAACAGATCCCCCGGAACCCAGACCGGCGCAGTCATTAATGGTGATCTGATCACCCGAACAAATTGTCGCATCTTGCCCCAGACAAGTAGTGGTTTGTGCGTTAGCAAATGAAGACGCCAAAACGACGAGTAGTACACCCAGAGATGCATGGAAGGTTGATTTCATAGTATTGTTTTACAGCCACTTACCTTGTGGCGCTGCAAAATAGACGTACATTCCCAAGGCAACGTTGCCGCAGATTTCTAAAAAGTGACCCTTCAAAAAAAGAAAACGTACTCTTCCTACTGTAAATGAATAAATCGCTCAGACCGTTTAGGAAACCAAACATACCTTCTGAATTTAGTTATTACGTTCAAAAAAATTTTACTTTTGCCACACTTGATTTAAATGAAATTTAATGTCTTCTAAATACCAGCAAGAAATCAATGCTTTCATGGAACGGGTGAAAGCTAGAAATGGACACGAGGCAGAGTTCCTTCAGGCGGTTCATGAAGTTGCCGAGGCTGTAATTCCAGTAATTGAGGAAACGCCCAAGTACAAGGATGCCAAAATTCTGGATCGTATCGTTGAGCCGGAACGGGTAATTCAGTTCCGTGTACCGTGGATCGACGATGCAGGAAGTGTACAGGTAAACAGAGGTTTCCGTGTAGAATTCAATTCGGCAATTGGTCCGTACAAAGGAGGACTTCGGTTCCACCCATCGGTGAACTTATCGATATTGAAATTTCTCGGTTTCGAGCAGATTTTCAAGAATTCGTTGACGACACTTCCAATGGGCGGAGGCAAAGGAGGTTCTGATTTTGATCCAAAAGGAAAATCAGACAATGAAGTAATGCGTTTCTGCCAGTCTTTCATGACGGAACTGAGCGGACATATTGGAGCGAATACAGACGTGCCAGCCGGAGACATTGGTGTTGGGGGGCGTGAGATCGGATACATGTTTGGCCAATACAAGCGCATCCGAAACGAATTTACAGGAGTCTTTACCGGAAAAGGCCTCAATTGGGGTGGATCATTGATTCGGCCCGAGGCAACCGGATATGGAACGGTATACTTCGCTGCCGAGATGCTCGGTACACGAGACGATTCTTTCAAAGGAAAAACCGTGGCAATTTCGGGTTCAGGAAATGTGGCCCAATTCGCATTGGAAAAAGTGATTCACCTCGGAGGAAAAGTAGTGACCGTCTCTGATTCTTCCGGTTTCGTACACGCGCCCAACGGATTCCATTCGGAGCATTTGGCATTCTTAATGGATCTGAAAAACGTTCGTCGCGGTCGCGTGAAAGAACTGGCAGATAATTTTGATGGGTTTGAATTCTTCCCCGGTGAGCGTCCGTGGAGTGTAAAGGCAGACGTAGCTCTTCCCTGTGCAACGCAAAACGAGCTCAATGGAGAGGAAGCGCAGATGTTGGTAGACAACGGTGTGATGTGTGTTGCCGAAGGCGCAAACATGCCATGCACTCCTGAAGCGATTGAAACTTTCCAGGGCACAGGCGTTCTTTTCGCTCCCGGAAAAGCATCCAACGCGGGTGGAGTAGCCACATCTGGCCTGGAGATGTCACAAAACTCACTTCGTATGAACTGGACACGCCATGAAGTGGACCAGAAGCTTCATGGAATTATGGTTTCCATCCACGAGGCATGTGTAAAATACGGAACACGAGAAGACGGATTGGTAGATTATGTTCGCGGAGCAAACATTGCCGGATTTGTGAAAGTAGCAGATGCAATGATTGATCAGGGAGTCGTTTAATCCGAATTGAACAATACAGATCGGGCCGTTCGCTTTCAACGAATGGCCTTTTTTGACCCCTTCATTTTTACACAGGAGACATCAAATTATTAGCTTTGTCTTCATACTTATTCCTTATTTATGGCAGTATTGGATAAACGCGCAATAGAATACGACCGAAAAGAATTCGATGATACTGAATTACTTTCCATCTATCGAAAGCTTCTCACTCCGCGACTCATCGAGGAAAAAATGCTCATCCTGCTGCGCCAGGGAAAAATTTCCAAATGGTTCTCAGGTTGGGGACAGGAAGCCATTTCTGTAGGTTCTGCCTATGCCATGAACGCAGAAGAGTACATTCTTCCCATGCACCGAAACTTGGGCGTATTTACGACGAGAGCAGTTCCACTGGATCGACTTTTTGCTCAATTCCAGGGAAAAATGACGGGGTTTACCAAGGGAAGAGACCGGTCATTTCACTTCGGCACGCAAGACTACAACATTGTGGGGATGATTTCTCACCTTGGTCCGCAAATGGGACTCGCAGATGGAATTGCGCTCGCGTCCAACATTCGAAATTCAAAACAGGCAACGCTCGTATTCACCGGTGACGGAGGAGCAAGTGAAGGAGATTTTCACGAGGCCGTCAACGTAGCTTCTGTATGGGATTTACCTGTCATTTTTGGAGTTGAAAACAACCGTTGGGGACTCTCTACTCCTTCCTCGGAACAGTTTCGCTGCAAACAATTCATCGACAAAGGAAAAGGATACGGTATCAAGGCAGTTCAACTGAACGGAAATAACATTCTCGAAGTGATTTCAGGCATTCGAAAGGTTGCCGCTCAGCTGCGCAAGGACCCCAAACCGGTACTTGTTGAATTCATGACGTTCAGAATGCGTGGACACGAGGAAGCATCGGGGACGAAGTACTATCCGGATGGAATCCAGGAAGAATGGGAAGAGTTCGATCCGGTAACCAATTATACAGAATTCCTGAAATCAGAAGGTGTTCTCACCGAAGAAATTGAAGAGCAATTCCGAAAGGAAATCAAAAAGGAAATCCAGAATGGGCTCGATGTTGCGTTTGCCGAACCGGAAATAACGCCGAAGCTCGATTTGGAGATGGAAGACATGTACGAACCATTCGACCAAGTGGTCGTTCAGGCTTCCGGAAATACGTCAGAAAAGCGATTTGTGGATGCAATTCAGGATGGCTTACGTCAATCCATGGAGAGATACGATGACCTTGTAATCATGGGACAGGACATCGCCGAATACGGGGGCGTCTTCAAGGTTACCGAAGGTTTTGTAGATCAATTCGGAAAAGAACGGGTGCGGAATACACCCATTTGCGAATCCGCGATTGTAGGAGCGGGATTGGGGTTGTCCATTTCCGGAATGAAAGCCGTGGTAGAGATGCAATTTGCAGATTTTGTAACCTGTGGATTCAACCAAATTGTTAACAACCTGGCGAAAATTCACTGGCGCTGGGGGCAAAACGCAGACGTAGTTGTACGAATGCCAACAGGCGCGGGAGCAGCAGCCGGACCGTTTCACTCGCAGAGTAACGAAGCCTGGTTTTTCCACACGCCGGGATTGAAAATTGTATTCCCTTCCACACCATACGATGCGAAAGGATTGCTGGCTGCGGCGATTGAAGATCCCAACCCGGTCATGGTATTTGAACATAAATTCCTCTACCGAAGTATTCGTGAAGAGATTCCGGATGATTACTACACGGTGGAAATCGGGAAGGCGCGCACAGTGACTTCGGGGAATGATCTCACGATCATCACGTACGGACTCGGCGTGCATTGGGCACAGGATTATGCCAAAGAGAACAACATAGATGCGGAAATTCTTGATTTGAGAACCTTGTTGCCGCTCGATACAGATGCAATTTATGCCGCTGCACGCAAAACGGGTCGTGTTCTCGTATTGCACGAGGATTGCATGACGGGAGGAATCGGAGGAGAAATCGTAGCATTGATTTCTGAGCATTGCTTCGAATCATTGGATGCACCCGTGAAACGAGTAGCATCACTCGATACGCCGGTTCCGTTTGCAGCGAAATTAGAACAACAATTTCTGGCTTCCGCCCGTTTGGATGAAGCCATTCAGGAATTGATGGATTACTAGGAAACGATACACCACAAGAACGTGCGGATCACCAGGCCCTCAGAAGCAAAGGGTGCTGTGCCTTTGCCCGTCGTTTTAATCGGTAACGACGGAATAACCCGGGTATTTCGTTTTGTCAAAAACGAATTTGCTGTCACTCACAGAAGGATTCGATGTGAATTTCGTCATGCGAAACGTCATCGAAGTTCCATCTTTCATTTTCATAATTACTTTCTTCAATTCATTGGATGAACTGGAAACGTACAGGGCTACAGTGTGATAATCAGCCGTGGATGCGCTCTTTGGGTACAAGTTGATCACATGTACAGCCGTTCCGCTCAGTGTTGTTTCTTTTACGTATTGGTTCTTGAAACCAGATTCCCACAACGTCATCAATTTCCGGGGATTCACCATATCCTCGTCTTCGTCATCAGCATCAGATACATATACCGTTTTTTCCTCTTTCACTACGGTCCAGGTTTTGGAACCGTTGGAGATCATGGTATTCTCTCCGAACGAGGCATAATATTTATCGCCTTTCACCCATCCTTTACCTGTTTGGCTGTCACTGAACCCGTCTCCTTTCATGGTAGAGCTAAACTCAATGTAAAAGGAAGTTTGGCTCTTCATCTTTTTGGAAAGCTTGTCCAGAATGCCCTGTGCTTTTGAATCCTGTCCAAAAGAGGTGAAGGCGATGAAGGTAAAAAGTAATGCTACAAATTTCATGTTATGTCTGTTTTCCTGTGCAAATATCGAAAATTGTGCCAAATTGATTGAATTTATGTCGATTTAGTCAGAAGAGTTGTTAACGTTTTGTTATCAATATCATGATCGCCCTCGAAACGTTCAATTTCGAAATTCATCGCCCGGTAAAACTGGATGGTTTCTTCGCTTTTTGTACGTGAAAAATAACGGTCATTCGAACCCAAAACAAAAATGTTACGCCCGGAAGGAGAAGGAGCAGTCTCAGGTAGTAAATCCGGTGGATACACACATGCCCACAGAATCATTGTGTCAAAGTGCACATCGCTGAAAACGTTCCAACGGGCTGCTGTTGCACCACCTTGAGAAAATCCAAGAAGCACGCGCGTATCAATGCGGTAGGTCTTTTCGATCTCTTCATTCACGGCATTCAGGTACGACAGATTATCGCGAATGTCCGTTTCCCGATCCTCACGGGTCATCCAGGAGGCCCCCACACGATCGTGCGAACTATCCAGGTAAAAACGATGCATGCCTTCCGGTGCCACAACCAGCCAATCGGGTCCCAATCCGTTAAATTTTCGAATGAAGAACTTGCTCAATTGCCCATATCCGTGCAGGACGTATAGGATTTTATTCGGGTGTTTGCTCTTGCTAAAAACCTCGTAGCGAAACGTTTTGGAATGAACCAGATGATGCTCCATGGATGGCAAAGATAATGGATAAAAACGGGTATAATTTTTGCTGTCATTTCTATTATTTTTGCACATGCCGTTTCAACAACTTCTTCTGACTGCATTCCTGATGATGCTTGTCGGAAACGCCTTCGGACAAGATGTTACAGTCAAAGATCGGGTGACCCAGCATCCGATTCCCGGAGCAAAGGTGTTTTCGCGTTATCCCGAGGTTCGGAAAGTAGCGGATGGTAACGGATTGTTCAACCTGAAAGATTTTGAGGGTTGCGATACGCTGTTCATTTCCTACAGCACGTACAAAACAGCGGTATACCTGAAAAGTGATTTGTTGAAGCATCGCGAGGTGGAACTGGAAGATGAATACGTCTCGTTTTCTCCCCTTACAGTGACTGCAAATCGCTGGGAGCAGGACAAGGTAAAAGTTCCGGGAAGACTCGCACGGCTTCGGATGAGTGAAATTGACATTCTTGGTCCGCAAACGTCTGCAGATTTGCTCGAAACCAGCGGATACGTGTTCATTCAGAAAAGTCAACTCGCCGGAGGATCTCCTCAATTGAGAGGATTCGGAACCAACCGCGTAATGATTGTTGTGGATGGCGTCCGAATGAATAATGCCATTTTCCGCTCCGGGAATCTTCAAAATATCATCTCACTGGACGGGAATTCGCTGGAATCCGCAGAAGTCTTATTTGGTCCGGGAGCTGTAATATACGGAAGTGATGCGATTGGTGGTGTGATGGACTTCAGAACCATGCTTGCCGAGTTGTCTCCCGACAGTTCCGTGTTTACGTGCACAAACATGTTCAGTCGCTACTCGTCGGCGAGCAATGAAATCGTCGGGCATTTCGATGTTAATCTCGGATTCAGGAAGTGGGCCTTTCTTACCACAGGCTCGTATTCCCGATTTGGAGATTTGCGCACCGGAACAAATGGCGATCCGAGCTTTCTGCGCCCAACGTATCAGGCCACTGTAAACGGGGCAGATACCACGCTGATCAATGCGGATCCATCCTTACAGGTTGGAACCGGCTACACCCAACTCAACATGATGCAAAAAGCAGTGTACAAACCGAATGAACACTTCGAGTTTGACTTTTCGTTGAATTATGCTGCCACGGGCGATGCACCACGGTACGATCGCCTTATTTTGGATTATAACAACGACGGAACGCTGGACAACGCAGAATGGTACTATGGTCCGCAACAATGGATCATGGGAAGAATAGGACTTACTCATTCCCGAAAAACGGGAATGTACGACGAGATGAGCACCGTTTGGGCCTATCAGAATTATCAGGAGAGCAGAAACGACAGGAAAACCGTTGCAACACAAATCCGTCGACAGTTTGAAGAGGTAGACGCCTTTTCTGTAAACGTTAACTTACTCAAAGAA
>JAURNA010000102.1 GCA_030830385.1 Crocinitomicaceae bacterium
CGATCGGATCATACCGTGCCTACTGCAATTCCACATTGCCGAGGAATCATCCAAATTCGGTTTGGATATTCGCGAGGCGCAAGAACTTCTTGAATCGGACGACTTCATTCAGATGAATCATATTCTCATCGCAGGTGTCATGGGTATGGCGACATTTACCGACAACAAAGAACAGGTGCGCGACGAGTTCAGAACGCTGGAAAACTATTTTCATGTTTTGAAAAGTCGCTGGTTCAAGTTCAATCCTGATTTCAAAGAAATCTCCATGGGAATGTCAGGTGATTTCCAAATGGCCGTCGAAGAGGGCAGCACTATGGTTCGCGTTGGAAGTAGTATATTTGGGGCAAGATGAAGCAGCTTGTACTATTTCTCAGCCTTAGTTTGTGTTTCACCCTTAGTGCTCAAATGACGGAAGAAGAAGTTCTGGAGCACAGAAAGAACCATCTGGCTACATTGATGGACACCTCTTCAGGTTATTTGAAACCAGAGGAAATCACATCTTTTAAGGGACTCGATTACTTTGATTTCGACTCCGGTTATCAGGTTGTCGCCACATTCAAAAAATCAAAAGGAAAAAAATTCGAGATGCCAACGTCAACAGAGCGTTTGCCTGTTTATCGTCGATATGGCTACGTAACGTTCACGATAGATGACACAGAACTGACACTGGAAGTCTACCAAAACATTGAACACCGGAAGCACGAAGAATACCGTAACTATCTTTTCATTCCCTTTCGCGACGGTACGTCTGGTAAGGAGTCCTATGGTGGCGGCAGATATTTGGAAGTGTTGATGCCTGAAGGAAAAGAACTCGAGTTGGATTTCAATCTGTGCTTCAATCCGTATTGTGTGTATTCGGATCGATACTCCTGCCCTGTTCCGCCCAAAGAAAATACGTTGGAAATTGGAATCAAAGCCGGAGAAAAAACGCCTCCCGGCTACGGTCACTAGTAAATGCTTTTCACGATTAAGAGGTTCTTGATATGAACGTTCTTTTTTCCGGGATTCGAAAGGTACACCCGTAATTCTGTCCCTTTATCGGAACCATATTCTATCGGAACCTGCATTTCGAAGTAGTTCCAATTGCCATGCATATTCTCTCCTTTGTGTTCAGTACGAAGATATTCTTTCCCCTTGTCAACATTGAGGAATGAAACAACAATCGATACATCCGACGTGTCTTGATCAGCCCCCTCACTATTGTATCCGCCACTCACGTTCAACACCGTAGCAAATTCTTCCCTGAAGTACTGATTCCCTGTAGTTGTATACAAGGCAGGCTCATATCCAAATGAGGAATCAGCAAAAATTTCAGCGTTATGGTGCAGTTTAACTTTCGTGATCTCACGCTCGTCCTTTCCCATGAACGCACTGTACGCGCTCGGACGATCCATGAATGTCCAGAAACGATCCTGATCATCTGTATGAACATGTTTGTGCGTTACGAGGTACCAATATGCCTCTTTCGACATTGAATCCGGGTGAACCTGGCCAATTGCGTATTTCTCCGTAAAATGATCGTTCAAGTCGAGTGATCCGTACGCGAATACTATGGGAATCCAAAACGTATACGCAGTGAGCATCGCATCGAATAACAGGGCCAAAGGAATCGCCATGATAGCGGACAATTCGATGAGTGCACGCATTCCGAAACTTCCCCCGTACCACCAGCACCACCAGCTCAGAATCACGTATATGGTTGGAACGATCACAAAAAGCGAGGGAAGGAAAACATTTCTTGCTCGTTTCCATAAAAGATAGAACCCGGGAATGGCCAGTAATAAAACAGGACTATACAAAAACCAACCCTTGCGATAACTGAACAATCCCTTCCAGATCTCCGGCCGGTCGAAGTGAAACCCTTGCTCTCCATACGAGTAGATAAACCAATGTCCTGTTCCGGCTTTCCACGCGAACAACTGAATAAAAACAACAGCGGCTGCACATACACAAACAACCATCACATTCTTCCATTCAGTGAAGAATAATTTCCATTTGTCTTTTAGTGTTTGTATCGAAGCAACATTATAGAACAACGGAAACAAAGCAAAAAATAGGTTCGTTGGACGCACGATGATCATCATTCCGATGATAAGTCCGAGAGCAATGGAGTGCCAGCGACTTGGCTGCTGGTGCCATTTAATTGTTTGGTGAATTCCCAAAACAAACAAGAAAAAGCCATAAATATGACTCATCCCTGCCTCAAGTGTGGAATAATAAAACAGGTTGGTCCCCAGAAAGAGACAGAGAATCGTTAGCCCTATTGCGAAATCACGAACACCGAAATGCCGTAAGATTTTGCTCAGTATCAGCATCGCTAAAAACGCGTAAAACCAGGCAGAAACAACGACAAAATAATCATAGACATAGTTGTATCCGTTCGAAGGCAGGCCCATGGTTATTGATGTCGCATGTGCCATCAGGAAAAACGGTGTCATCATAATGCTTTCACCAATCGGCATTTTGAAATACCTCCCTCCTTCCGGTGTTTCCAGGTACCAGAATTTGCTCCCCGCTATACTCGGTCGGGCATTCGGATCATTGAGAAACCCCATGGAAAGATCTTTGTAAATGAAGATGCCGGGCAGATAACCGTAGTAAGAAATGACATCGTTTTGAACGACTTTATCCTTGTTCCAATACGCGTAATTGTGTGAAAAGGTAACGATACTGGTAATCGCCAGAAAGATGGAAATACGGGAAAAAAATCTCCGTTCGGAAAGGTAGTTGACTGCGTCTTTTAATGCCATACCATTGGATGAAGGAGCAAAGTACATATTTTCGAAAAATTGACTTCACAACTCCCTATACCTGTTTCTGTTTTTATCGTTATATCCCCAATTGAAATGGCATGCTTATTGTTTTTCTTTGGTTTTTGAAGAATTGTTTTAATCGTATCTTTGTATCATGAGTAAGGTTTTCCTTTCGTTTATTTTGATCGTCATTTGCAGTACTGGAATGGCCCAGCCTTATAAGACCCTGAAAGTGTACAAGCCTTACAAATGGATGATTGGGGTTCATTGGGCTGCCATCGACGATAACGGATCAAAATTCGAGAGATTGTTCGATGTAAACCAATCTTGGAATGTTCTGGCCTACCCTTCCCGTGTTACCGTAGACAAATACTTCAAATTCGGATGGAGTATGGAAGGAGCGCTTACGTACACCCAGTATAAGTCAGGCAAGCTCATCAATGATTCTACGCACTTTTCGGGTACGTTTTTTAGCTTTGATGTTCTCGGTAAATACAGTTTTTACCATACCTATGCTCCCCGTGCCCGCTGGATTGATCCTTATCTGACCTTTGGAGTTGGATATACCTATCGCGAACAGGGATCGGCTCAGCACGCCCCAATGGTCGTTGCCGGAGGAGGTGTCAACTTCTTCCTTCTGCCTTTTCTGGGAATTCAGTTGCGTTCAACGGCTAAGTTTGGAGTATATCCGGGAATTTGGGAAACACCGGAAAATTACCTCGAGTACACCGCTGGAATTGTATACCGCATCCGTGGCAAAAAAAATACCAACGGAGATTTTAGCCGTAGAAAAAACAAATGGATACACGGAAACAAGCGCTACAAGGACAAAGGCGGCGGACAATAAATCACGGGGACATTCTGATAAACAACTCACTCCCCTGTCGAGGTTCGATGGAGTTGTAGCAATCGTACATTTCTACGGAACGGAAATGAGGTGCGAAATACGTCGCGTATTCACTGGCACTTCCACCGAACGGAGGTCCCCCCTCGAAATCGCGATTGAAAAGAACCCCAACGAGTTTACCGGATGAACCCAGCAGCGACGCTGCGGTTTTGGCATATTTCTCTCGTAACGAAGGATCAACCGCGCAGAATAAGGTCTGTTCTACCACGAAATCATAGCTGCCTCGGTGCGAAAAGAAATCTTCATACAACAAGTGATCTTCAGGAAAATCCGGATGAGTATCCTTGATCCGATTCAATGGTTCCGGAGCAAAATCAAGGATAAAGACGTTGAAAAATTCTTTTTCGAAAAGTGCCAGTGCATCGTGAGCAATCCCCGCGCCGGGGAACAGAATGGAAACTGTTTTGTCTTCGATTTGGTCAAAATATTCCTGAATGGGCGGTGAGGGACCACCGAGATCCCATCCGGTATTTCCTTCCAAATAGTGTTGATTCCAGTAGTATGCGTCTGGATTCATGGGGCAAAAAATACCATTTTCGACGGATTGATACTCACATGAAACGACCGAATCAACGAACCTGCAGAAGAATATTCGTGAACGTATCCCGCAGCAGAAAAGTCTCCGGCATCGGAGAGATATATCCGATCATTGGATGGGTTGTACGCCAAATTGTAAACGGTGGCATTGTTTGTATTGAGCCAGTTCGAGCTCATGATACTCTCAGAGGCAGCATCAAAAAGAGCAACCGAAGATTCTCCACCAACGAAATCCGTATGTCCCACCAAAAGTCGATCGTTCATGACACCCAGCGTCGATGCATCGAAGGTAAAGTTCGTCACGGAAGAAGTGCCGGGATCAATCTTGTGCATACGTGACGGAATGGCCCCATAATCTCCTCGGGAAATCACATACACGTCACCTTCGTGATCCACAACAATGGGTCCGGGGTTTACCCCAACCGCTATTTTCTCAATCTCCGTCATACTGGCCAAATCAATCACAGAAACAGTAGAATCGTAATTCGGAAAATTCAGGCCGCCTGAGTTTGAAACGAACAATTTTCCGTTCGAATACACAATTCCCTCGGGATTACTGCCCACCGGAATTCGGTTCTCAATTTCAAACGTTGTGGTATCAATAACATCTACATACCCATCGTAACATGTGACAAAGAGCTTTCCCTTCCCCCCTGCGACCGATCGGGGCTGTTTCGCCTGAGCTCCTTCTATCATGGAAATTTGAGCAAGCGAATGCCCTGATTTTACCGAAAGTACCTCTACGGTACTCGAAATGTTCACAACAACGTACATTTTGCTTCCGTATCGGATCATGTCATTTCCTGTATCGCCCAACTGACGGCCGGCTTTCTTCTCAAAAAAATGATTAATAACCATCTCGTTATCGAAGTCTACCCAGGAAATGGAGCTGTTGTTCTGCTGGAAAAGACCTTCACAAAGAACAAGCATACCCCCATCCAGTGATACGTCCGGTGCATCGGGCTGAACGGGTTTCTTGCAGGCTGTCAGAAAAACGGAAAACAGAAAACACGTGCTAATGAAACGCATATTGCAATGAAATTAAGAAGTTTCGACCTGGCATTGGATAGGACCGGATGTAGGCATATTGAGTATTGAGGATGTTTTTGACCGTTGCTCTCAGGGTCAGTTTCATCGATTTTAATTTGAAGGTACCAAAGACGGTAGCATCCATCAGGTGAAACCCTTTGACGAGATTGAAACTGGTGTTTTCATTGAGCGCATATCGGTGAGAGACGAACATGTTGCTCAGTCTGAGACCAACTTTGTCATGATGCAAACTGAAGTCTGCATTTCCGGAATGTTGTGGAATGTACGCTACCTGATGCCCGTATGTTGGTTCCTCCGCATCTGTAATATCCACAGCGTATTGGAACGAATAATTAGCATTCGCCTTAAACCACCATTTTCGAGTGTGTCGATTCGACGGATATTCAAAAAATACTTCTGCATCTCCTCCCAAAATCCCAACTCTGTCTATGTTTTGAATGGACCAGACGAATAAATTCTGCGTTGGAATGGCCACGATTTTATCGGAAACCAGATTCGCATACATGCTCGTTCGAATATCGAGATCGAGTTTCCTTTCCACCGGAACAACGGAAAGCTGATATCTCAATTGGTCTGCACGTTCGGGTCGGAGATTCGTATTTCCAATCGTACCAAAGTACAGCTCATTGAAACTCGGCAAGCGGAAGGAACGCTTGTAGAGTAAAACATGGCGCCAATGTCGCGATCCTGTAGCAGAATTGATTTTATTACGAATCGACACTTCCGGATTGAATGCGAGATAATCACGTTTGGAATCGTTGGTGTTCCATTCGTTTATGTACTGACCACTTGCTTTGACACCGTATTGCCATATTCTGCCAACAAAGCGAAGACGAGCCAACACAATGCCATGTTTTCTTATCGGTGTTCCCAATTGATCCTCGCTCCCCGACAACTTCGTCGTTCGGCCTTGTACTCCGGCAGAGAACCACCATTTCTGCAACGTTCTTATGGTAACTCCACCCAATTCAGACATTCGGGTAACGTATTGTTGCTGTAGGAATCCTTGTTGGTTCAAATACGTAGGGTCAGTGTAAAGAACATTTCGCGACTGATGCAGACCATAGATTCGGGTTTTCCACCTGCGAATTGACATGTACCCATCAACAAAAGCCCGATTTAACCTCGTTTCGAGTAGTTCATCGGATGTTGAATTGTACAAAATCATCGCTCCGGGAAGTGCTTGTTCGATACCCTGCCGGGCGTATCCCAACCTGAAATGTCCTGATTTGTTGGTCCGAATACCAAGATTTCCTCGCATTCCACCGTCGGAATATTGGTTGTTCGTTCGGGTTTCAGAGATCAGCGTCTGGCCATTTTGGAATTTGAATGGATACTCGCCGTCGGCAAGTCGACCGTCTGCCGAAATGGAAGCATACCACCTTTTCCGGGATACTTTGATTGCCCCAAAGCCTTCGTACCGTCCGAACGATCCCATTCCGACATTGGCTCTGGCGCTTACGCTTTCCTGAGAATGCTCTCCCTCGAAGGTTTTGATCATCAATGAATTCCCCTGAACGATCGCCCCTACAGGTGCGTAGATATTCCAGGATTCATCACCGCTAAAGCTAAGTCGAACAATGTTGTCCGCCTTCAACTGACCAAGATTTACCTGACCTGTCTGTACATTGGGTAACGAAAAACCATCAACCACGATTGCGTTAAATCCTGCTCCTAATCCGCGAACAGTAGCTGTTTTCAAGCCTCCAAGTCCACCGTAGGATCGAAGGGAAAACCCCGGTATTTTCTGCACCAATTCCCCTACATCATTCGGCTGAAGTTCCCTGATCTGCTCTTCCTTGATGATTTCGTAGGTCCGAAGTCTCCATTCAGAAACAACGGTAATCTGTTTGATGTCCAACGTATCGTTTCTCAAAGCCAAAGAGTCCTCTTGTCCGAAGGAAACCAACGGAATCAACATCGTTATGGAAAGAAACAGACGCATGGTGTTACTTCACCAGAAGGCGGTCGGATTGGTTGTTCAAACGAAGGCGGTACGTTCCTCTGTCGAGATGTTCGGTTGGGATGGATTCTCCGGGGTTCACAACTCCTGTATGTACAATTCTTCCCATCGCATCATACAATTCATACGAACCTTCGTAATTGGTCAAATTCAATTTGTCTGAGAACGGATTCGGATATGCCGTTACTGTTTTTGATGAATGTTCGTCCACTGCCAGGTACTCTCCCCAGCTGATATCGTCAATGGCAAAATAGGTCGGAGTGTTCAGGTATGCACCGGATTTGTCAGATGACTCAAATTTGAAGTTCACGTGGGCTACCTGAAACCCAAAACCGGTGAGGTCGATGGTTTCCCACGCATCAAGGATGTAATCTTGCGTACTATCTTGGAAGCGGTAATCTGCCAAATAGAAAACCAATGAATCCGTCAGGGAGGAAGTAGCATCAGAAGCATAGATCCAAACGCGGAAATAATCCTCGCCGTTCGTTCCGTCTATGCTTCCCTGCGCATTGTAAATCGACCCAAATTGTTTCCCAATTTCATCTCCATCCCGCATGGAAAGTGCTGCGAAGGTTGTATTTGTGATCTTGAAACTGTCAATTGATGTATTGTTTGTGAGAGCATCCATGGAACCGTACCCGTAGTAGATACCGTAATTGTCGGATCCATCTGCTCCGCTTCCTGTGTAGGAGGAATATTGATTCCCCCAGCCCGGAGTTGTGTTGTCGGTCACGTTGGAGATGGAAAATCCTGCCCAATAATCGCCCCATACCGTATCGACCGTGTAGTAATTTTGAAGGACGATTTGATCGAGAATAAACGATCCTCCGGCCGCCTGACCGTTGTCAAAAGATTCTGTGGCAGGCAGCGTGTAGGATTCAAAATCAAACGTGTCTTGCGCATGCGTGAACGTCGCTCCGAGAGCAAACATGATAAACGTAATTTTCTTCATACCATTTGGTGTTAATTGTTACAAATGCAGAAGAAATCAGGAAAAGAGATTGACGCCAACACTGACGATAAATCCGACTTTAATCTGAAGTCTTCATTTACAGTTCCTGGCAAGTATTCTGACTTACGCCATCGCAATTCCCTTCCCATCTGATGAGCAGACAGTGGTTTATGAACGCGACCTGAAGCGCTTACAGCTGCAGATACAGTTCCGGAATGATCCCCCCTTAGCTCCATGCCAAGGCGGAATTTCACCGGATTCCTTTTTCGTCCACCGAAGTGAAACCAAAAACCGATACAAAACTACAACATTCAACGCAATGATTGGCCCCGTTCTTGTTTAATTTCAGGATATACAGCAACGCAATGGGCCACGACGCCCCGGTTTTTAATGGTAGCAATGCGCACGATCGATATCGATTCCGTATGCCCTATCCAATAACGACCCATTTGTGCTTTCTGAGAAACGCAGACAAACTGTTGAATTTACAATTTGTGTTCGTGAACGGCCCAAAGCGAATGCACAGACAACCATGCAGATGCGAAGTAACGTTCTTTTCATCGAATGATCCGTTGGCATGTACAACCAGCAGAAAACGGCATCTTCACATGCAGCAGGAGTTTGATAATCCTTTTACAGGGTTTGTTCATTTCACGTCATTTACATTTGACTGCGCGGTAATCTGAAACGTTATAGTAGTGATGAGACATCCGATTAACGTTCAACAAATTCAAAATATCAACGAGGCTTTACTGGTCTTACGGCACTTCATTCGTCTCAGTGCACGACTCCTTCCCTTTTTGGACGAACTACAGCGCAAAGACAAACCTTCAATTCAAGAAATCATTGATCGAAAGCGTATTTTAGAAGTGTACAGGAACTACCAATTTGATATTCGCACCTCGGAAATACTGCTCAATTCGAATGTGTTGGAGTTAATTCAGAACACCTTCGAAAATGCAGATCGTACATTTCCTGCCGGAAAACGCCGAAGACAAAACCGTTCCCTGGGTCTCTTTCTCGAAGAGCACCGTCGCCTGAACGAAAATTGGGAGATCGCAGACGCGAATTAGCAGCGCTTTTTTTACCTTCGTTTTATGAGTCAAGCGAAAGATCCCGGATTGGGGTCCAAGTATAAATTTCCCGTCGAACGAATGA
>JAURNA010000103.1 GCA_030830385.1 Crocinitomicaceae bacterium
AGAGAAACAGTATCAGATCGCCATGCTCAGGGATCTGCACACGGCCCACAAGCAACATGCGGAAGAAGGATTGCGCAACATACAGAAAGCAGCCATTCAGAACGAAAATATGTTCGAAAAACTCATGGATGTATGCAAACATGCTTCATTGGGTCAGATTACGCAGGCTCTGTTCGAAGTTGGCGGTCAGTATCGACGCAACATGTGAGGAATTCCCGGATTTTTTCCGACAGGATGCGAATTTACTCCGAAAATAGCATTCATGTTTTTGAGTTTTCCTCTACCTTAGTGGGTCGCGAACTACAAATAGTAAACGAAACGTAAATATGAAAAAAATACTGATATTGATTGTGGCGATTTGCTACGCCGTGGCGTATGCTCAAACAGAACAACCCAAAGCGCTTGAAGTCAAAACGACCAATTCATTAGGCCAGGAAGTCATCACTTGTACCCCGGTAAAATTCTTCAAGACTCCGCCTGTGCGTGATTGGCCAGAGGTACAAGACCTCACAGACGAAGAGCAAAATGAAGTTCCCCGTATGTTCGATATGGAAGGGTATCTCGAGGCTGCTCAGGTCAAGGAAACAGATCCAATCGTTCAGGATGTAATGGGAACAAGAACGATGCGCGCTCCAATCGTAAACTTCGATGGTTTGTCGAGCGCAAGTTACCCTCCTGATCCATCGGGAGCTGCAGGACCCAACCACTACGTTCAGGCAATCAACACGCGCTTCCGTGTGTACGATAAAAGCGGAAACCCTGAAACGCCCATCAGAGGCCTGAGTTCACTATGGTCCGGAAGCTCGAATGAGGGAGACCCAATCGTAATGTACGATCGTCATGCTGATCGTTGGTTCATCTCGCAGTTCCAGGTGAATCCAAATCGAATTTTGGTTGCGATCTCGGAAACAAGTGATCCAACCGGAGCGTACTACGCATATGAATTCACATTGAGCCAATTCCCGGATTATCCAAAGTATTCAATTTGGTGGGATGGATACTACATGACGTCAAACTCAAACCATACAGCTGTGGTATTTGAACGCGATGCGATGCTCGCGGGCGATGCCAACGCACAAATGGTATCTCTGAGCCTTCCCGACCTGAACTTCATGGGATTCAAAAGCCCGCTTCCTGCTGATGCAGATGGACCGCTTCCTCCGGATGGAACCCCATGCTATTTTTTCAACCTTGAGGATAATGCTTTTCAGGGCGTTGATCAGGATCGGATTAAGATTTACGAAATGACAACCGACTGGACGAACACCGCTAATTCACAGGCAGTCATTTCTCAGACGCTTCCCGTTGATCCCTTCGATGCAGTATTTACCGGAGAATTTTCAAATATTGCTCAGCCCGGTACCGGACAGCGACTGGATGCGATCATGGGTGTGTTCATGTATCGTGCGCAACACATGCGTTGGATTGGATACAACACCATCATGCTCTCCCATGCGGTAGATATGGGGGGGAACCGATCTGCTGTACGTTGGTACGAGTTACGCGATCAAAACGATGGCAACTGGTCGGTTCACCAATCAGGAACGTATGATCCGGACGGAACATCGAGTCGCTGGATGAGTAGCTGTGCCATGGATGCATACGGAAACATCGGATTGGCTTACTCCATCTGCAATTCAACAGACATTTATCCCGGAATCCGTTATACAGGGCGATTGGGTACGGATCCTTTGGGACAAATGACGTTTGCCGAGGAAATCGCAGTTGACGGTTTAGGTTCACAGACAATAACGGATCGATTCGGTGATTACGGACATATGTCCTTAGACCCGGATGGAGGAACCTTCTGGCACACGGGAGAGTGGATCAGTACCAACGGAGCTACTCGAAACCGCATTTTCTCGTTCCAGTTATTGACCAACGTTGGGATCGGGAATCCCTACTATGAGCAGCTTTCGCTGATCGTTTCTCAGGCAGACGGAATGATCAACGTTGATGCAGCTGGAATCTACGGAGAAGAAGAAGTACAAATTGATTTGATGGGAATGGACGGACGTATAATTGCCACAACGAAACTCTATCCTGCTGGTGGAAAGGCTTCTCAAACGTTTGAATCTTCTTCACTTGGGGCAGGAATCTACTTTGTTCGGATTGGAAATAAAAACTTCCAGAGTTCTGAACGAGTTTTGATCGGACGTTAATGAGAAAATTACTGAAAATTACTGCCGCATTAGCGGTGCTGCTCGTTTTGATTTCAGCTTCCTGTAAAGAAGTGACAGGTGAGTCGGATTTGGCTGAAGGCGAGGTGATTGCAACTGTTTGTACCGATTTTTCAGACGATGGATGTCCGGTTCTTCTGGAAGTCTCTCAAAACGGAGAAGACATTCTGCTCATGCCCATTGAATGGGAAGGGAAATATTCGAAGCATGGAATGAAGCTGGCGGTCAAATACACCTTGTCGAGAATCAGACAAGAAGAATGTTTGAAGGGAATGCCAGCAGTGATCCACGAAGTTCGAAAACTCCGGTAGATATAAACATACCCATGCCGGTTTTACTGATGCAAAAGTGAACCGGTATTTTTTGTTGATGGATGAGCAGGAATCAGGAAAGCACTTCCACTCTCACTATTGAACCGATTCAATACCGGGACTTCAAACCTGAAACATCATTTGGGGTAGGTCTATGTTCGTGCGCAACTGAATTTTGGACGCAAAGATGAAGTTTTTGCGATTGTTTCTTTAAAGAGCAACCAAACAAGGATACTTCGTAAGTACCACATCTCCGGGGTCGGGAATCACTTTAGTTTTTGTAACACGGTACTTTTCATGATGCATGTTTGGATCATCGCTCTTACACCGGGTATTGTCGCGTGAATGAAACGCTTGGCTGCGAAGTGAAATGGTCTGTCTGTTCAAAACGAGGCAAAATTCACCATGAGAAATGAGGCCAACGTATGGGGTGATGTCCCATTTTGGGAAAAAATCTTCAAAAATGGGACAGATTCGCAGACTGTAAAAAAAGTAACGTGCTATAAATCAGCTGTTTGTGTTTTTGGCACAATTGTTCGATAAGAT
>JAURNA010000104.1 GCA_030830385.1 Crocinitomicaceae bacterium
ACCATGATTGATCCCAGAACATGTAGTCCCTTCGTAATTCATAATTCGTAATTCATAATTCGTAATTCGTAATTCATAATTCATAATTCATAATTCATAATTCGTAATTCATAATTCATAATTCATAATTCATAATTCATAATTCATAATTCATAATTCATAATTCGTAATTCGTAATTCGTAATTCGTAATTCGTAATTCGTAATTCGTAATTCGTAATTCGTAATTCGTAATTCATAATTCATAATTCATAATTCATAATTCATAATTCGTAATTCATAATTCATAATTCATAAAAATTCCACCCCAATTCTTGTACCTTCGCAGTACGATCTCAATCAGAAATCATGAAATACCTCGTTGTCGGTTTGGGAAATCCCGGTGAAAAATACGCCGAAACGCGCCACAACATCGGATTTAAAGTCGTGGAGGCCTTCGCGCGCATGCAGGAAGCTCCGGCATTCAAACTGGATCGTCATGCTCATGTGACCGCTGCCAAATTCAAAGGTCGTCAGTTCATCCTAGTGAAACCAACAACGTATATGAATCTCTCCGGAAAAGCAGTTTCCTATTGGATGAATGCAGAGAAAATCCCGTTGGAAAATGTCATTGTTATTACAGACGACATCGCCTTACCTTTTGGAAAACTACGCATGAAAGGAAAAGGATCCGACGGCGGACACAATGGTCTGAAAGACATCCAGGAAACTTTGGGGACCACAAATTACACACGTTTGCGCTTTGGTGTGGGCAGTAATTTCACAAAAGGTCGCCAGGCAGATTACGTTTTGGGAGAATGGTCACCCGAAGAGCGGGACCAACTTGAGGAGCGCATTGCGACCTCGTTGGAATTCATAAAAAGCTACGCTACTATCGGGCTTCAACGCACGATGTCCAACTGGAACGGAAAATAATTCCGCAAAGCCTTTGTTGTTCCGACATTTGCCACCCAAATTCATGGAAGTTTTCTTACTTTTGATTTCCTCAAAAATTCACGATGAAAAGAATCAAAATTGCAGATGTTTTGTCCGGTTCTCTGGTAGGTGATCCGATAGTGGTAAAAGGCTGGGTACGAGCGTTCCGTGCGAATCGTTTTATCCAGCTCAACGACGGTTCTACGATCAAAAACATTCAGGCCGTTGTTGACTTCGAGAATTTTGATGAGCATACGCTCAAACGGGTAACCATTGGCTCTGCAATTGCCATCACCGGAAAATTGGTCGAATCCCAGGGGTCGGGTCAGGCCCTGGAAATCCAGGTGGAACGAATTGATATCATCGGAGAGGCACATCCGGATGACATTCAGAAAACGGTGATGCAACCCAAGCGACACAGTTTGGAGTTCTTGCGTGAGCAGGCACACCTTCGCTTCCGAACAAATACATTTGGCGCTGTGTTTCGCATTCGACACGCTGTTTCTTACGCAATCCACAAATTCTTCAACGATCGCGGATTCTACTACCTGCATACACCAATCATTACCGGATCTGATGCAGAAGGAGCCGGTGAAATGTTCCGCGTGAGCACCCTGGATCCCAAAAATCCACCGTTGACAGACGACGGCAACGTTGATTACTCGCAAGATTTCTTTGGAAAGCAGGTGAATCTCACCGTATCCGGTCAGTTGGAAGCCGAACTCGGAGCATTGGCACTGGGTCAGGTATATACGTTCGGACCTACCTTTCGTGCGGAAAACTCAAACACTTCGCGTCACCTCGCAGAATTCTGGATGATCGAGCCTGAGGTTGCATTCAACGATCTCACCGACAATATGGATCTCACGGAGGACTTCCTTCGATACATTGCTGACTATGTGCTTACAAATTGCGAAGATGATCTCGCATTTTTGAACGAGCGCGAACAGAAAGAACAGCAATCGAAGCCCAAGAACGAACGTAGCGAACTTTCGTTGATCGAGCGATTGGAATTTGTTCGTGATAACGCATTTAAGCGCATAACCTACACAGAGGCGATCGACTATTTGCTCCGATCCAGACCATACAAGAAAAACCAGTTCAAGTTTGATGTTCAATGGGGAATTGACCTCCAAAGCGAACACGAACGATACCTGGTAGAGCGTGAGTTCCAATCTCCGGTGATCATTACCGATTATCCAGCATCGATCAAAGCGTTCTACATGCGTCAAAATGACGATGGAAAGACCGTGGCCGCAATGGATGTACTTTTCCCGGGCATTGGAGAAATCGTCGGAGGTTCTCAGCGGGAAGAGCGATTGGACGTTTTGAAGGCGAAATGTGCCGACTTTGACATCCCGGAAGAAGAGCTTTGGTGGTACCTCGACACGCGCCGTTTTGGAACCGTTCCGCATGCTGGTTTCGGACTTGGATTTGAGCGCATGGTGATGTTCGCGACAGGCATGACAAACATCCGTGATGTGATCCCATTTCCGCGAACTCCACAAAACGCAGAATTCTAGCCCTCACTTTTGCAAAAAAAGAACTAAATTACCTTCGTAAATCAGCTACATGGCATTGAAACAATACCTGTCCCAAAAGCTCGAACAGCGACTGTCTCCTCAACAGATTCAGTTGATGAAGTTGCTGCAGGTGCCCACTATGGAGCTCGATCAGCGCATCAAGCAGGAAATTGAAGAAAATCCTGCACTGGAAGAAGGCGCTGATAAAGAAGAGGATGAGTTTGGGGATGAGGAATACGAAGATGAGCAAGACGCAGACGAAGATGAGTTTGACATCTCGGATTATTTCAACGATGACGCGGATTACAAAACGCAGGTAAGCAACAAAGGAAAGGATGACGACAATGAGGTAATTCCGTTTTCCGGTGACCGCACGTTTCAGGAGCGTATGTCTCAACAGTTGAGTTTGCTTGCACTCGATGATCATCAGTACCTCATTGCACAGACCATCGTAGGGAATCTTGATGACTCCGGATACCTCAACCGTGAAATTGAAGCCATTGTAGATGACCTTGCATTCTCTTCAAATATGATGACCTACGAGGAGGAAGTTGAGTCTGTTTTGAAGATGATTCAGGGATTGGATCCTGCCGGGGTAGGTGCACGCGACCTTCGGGAATGTCTCTTGCTTCAGATCGATCGGAAGCAAAACGGAGACATCACCAAATATACGGCTAAGCGTATACTCGAAGATCACTTTGAGGAATTCACCAAGAAGCATTACGCAAAAATTTCCAAACGACTGGAAATCGACGACGATGATTTGAAGGACGATCGAGGAAATCATTCGTTTGAATCCGAAACCCGGTGGCTCGATGAAGGAAGCAGGTGGTAATTATCAACAAATTGTACCGGATTTTACCATTTACGAGCACGAAGGAATACTTCAGCTTACCATCAATGGTAGAAATGCACCGGAGTTGCGCGTAAATCAACAGTATCGAAAGATGCTTGAAAGCTATGCCGAAGGTGCGAAATCGTCCAAAAAAGATAAAGAAGCCCTGACGTTTGTAAGGCAAAAACTCGATAGCGCCAAGTGGTTCATCGATGCCATCAAACAGCGACAAAATACCTTGCTCGTAACGATGGAAGCCATCATGAACTACCAAAAGGATTACTTCCTTACGGGTGACGAAACCAACCTGAAACCCATGATTCTCAAGGACATCGCTGAGATCGTTGGTTTGGACATTTCAACCATTTCCCGCGTTGCCAACAGCAAATACGTTCAAACCGATTCGGGAATTTTTTCCCTGAAATACTTCTTTTCGGAGTCGCTTTCAACAGAGTCGGGCGAAGAGGTATCCACCCGTGAGGTGAAGAAAATTTTATCCGAAGCCGTTGATGGAGAAGACAAGAAAAAACCACTTACCGATGAGAAACTGGCTCTTCTTCTTAAGGAAAAAGGCTATAATATTGCACGAAGAACCGTGGCGAAATACCGTGAACAGCTCAACATTCCGGTGGCCCGCCTACGAAAGGAATTGTAAGCCATGAAAACTGCCTCTCGGATTATTTCATGGGTATTTGTGCCGCTACTCACCCCTCTTTATGGTCTTATGGCCGCTCTGTTCATTCCTTCTGCACAAGATTTTCTGGAAATGGGTCGAGACTGCCTGTACGACGAACCTATGGCCCGCAAATGGGGCCTCGTTTACTTTTTCTTTTTCTTCGGAAGCATTGTGCCGGCCATTTCCTTTGGATTTCTGCACTTTTCAGGATTCATTTCAACCCTGGAAATCGACGACAGAAAGGAGCGGGGACTTCCCATTGTCATCATGTTCGTGAGTTGCATCTTATTATACGCCTCAGCATTGTACGGCACCCGGGACAACGTCCACGATTCGAAATTCATCCTCTCCTATCCTCTGGCAGGTGTTGTCGCTACCGGTATCTTCTTCATCATGACCCTTTGGAAGAAGGTCAGCCTTCATGCCGGCGGAGTTGGAATCATGACAGGGTTCCTCATCGCATACCTGAGTGTACACGTTGAATTTGCGACATGGCTAATTCCAGCCTGCGTGCTCATTTCAGGGTTGGTGATGTCGGCACGAGTTTACTTAGAAAAGCATACATTACAGGAAGTATTTATAGGATGGACAACCGGAGCCGTTGTATCATTTTTGGTGAATTATTTATACTAAATGATCTTTTCGGCAAAGTTCTTGTACGCATTCGAACATCAAGCACAGGAAAATGAAACAATACACGTATCTCCTTCTCGTTTTACCCGCTATCATTGCCTCATGCGGAACCGTTAACGAAAAAAACAAGGGCAAAGGATTCAACTTGTTTACTGTTGAACAAGACAAGCAGCTCGGAGCCCAGGTAGCGACTGAAATTGACGCCGACATGACCACATATCCATTACTGGATACTGTGAGATACAAAAATGTCTACGACTACATCTACGGTATTCGCGACAGCATTCTAAACACGGGAAATGTTGATTTCAAGGATGAATTTGAATGGCGACTCCGCATTATTCAAGACGACAGTACGTTAAATGCGTTTTGCACACCTGGAGGATACATTTACATCTACACAGGAATTTTGAAATTCCTTGATTCAGAAGATCAATTTGCTGGTGTTTTGGGCCATGAAATTGCCCATGCAGATATGCGTCACTCAACGCGTCAGATGAGTAAACTTTACGGGGTGCAAATTCTCCTGGACGTGATCGCCGGAGACCGTCAGGCCCTGAAACAAGTCACTGGTGCGCTGATCGGATTGAAATTCTCACGCAAATTCGAGTCAGAAGCCGATGAGAAATCCGTGGCTTACCTCTGTCCAACGTCGTACAACGCAGCAGGAGGAGCCGGATTCTTTCAGAAAATTCAGGATATGGGTGGAACGCGTGTTCCGGAATTTTTGAGTACTCATCCCGATCCGGGAGATCGAATTGAGCATTTCCACAACGAAAAAATTGTAAACGGATGTACGGGAGATAACACCTACACAAATAAATTCAAAGAAATGGTCGGGTTGCTGCCTGAATAAAATGGCGATTGTCTGCTACGGAACTGCCCGGAAAACTTCACTTGCATCCCGGAAAACTCTTCTTTTGTAAATTCTTTCATTGCTATTCAAAGTTATGGGTTGAACCCTGCACAGAGTTTGGGGAACGGTTTCGTCTACAGCCTTAAAAACTACTTGGCTTTAATTCCCGAATGTATTTTACTGGTCTTTTCATGATTGAAAATGATAAGCGGTATGGAAATGGTGCACATTGAATTTTTAAGCGTGAATTTTTGCCATTCAGCTCCTGTAGTATAGTTGTTGGCTCCATGTGTTTCTTCCCCTTTAATTTCTACATTGTTCATATGTTCAATCCTGGAAAGAAACATCGTTGCCGCACTTCCTACTCCGGAATCTATCAGAACTACAATGTTACCCTTAAATGAATTTTTACATTTTCCGTTCCGCTCAAAGTGTTTGTTGAGTCCCGTCAGGTAAATGAGATGATCTTCCGAAAGAGTGTTACCATATTGCTTAAGCTTTTTGTGGAAATCTCGATAACTTTCAGCTTTAACATAAATATTGCGGAATAAGTTGAATGGTTCACCGACAAAGTAATTGGCCAAGTCTGCACTGTAAAATGGTGTTCCTCCTCTGTTTCCTCTTAAATCTATTGTGAGCTCTTCAACTTGCGCTGACTCTATTTTTTTGAAGAATGCTTTAAGTTGGGTTTTGCTTTTTCTCAAGCTAGAACCATATGCGCTTGGCATGAAACAATCAATTTTCAGAACCGCAGTTTTATTCTTATCATCAATTGTCAGCTCAGGTAGATGCTCATTATTGACGGTATTAAATCGTTTTGAATTTAATTCAATGCCCATTGTTTTAAGGGTATCCCCGCTTTCAAGAATAATTTCAAAACAATCGCTTTGGTCAACAAATAATTTGAAGAATTTGGAAAAGTTGTCGTGATTAAACGCATGATATAAAGTCCCCTCGTAATTACTGGAAGCTGACGGTATCCAATATTTTTTAGCCTTCTCTATTAGTGTGTCCGCATGAATATTGTTTATCGATGAAACAAGCGAGTTTCGGTTGTCATTTTTTTGCCCTAACAAATGTTCGCCGAGTAGTAAAGAGTTATTTTGATGAATGATTTTGAACGGGAAATAACCGCCTGTTATCACATTTTCATACGTGGAGTCCGGTAAATATGCCCCTGTATGTTCATCTCGAATTAAGTTCAAAAGAAATGTAAGATTCGAATAAAACTCTCCAATTGATCTGTTTTCGGATTTACTTAAGGACGTAAGTATTGAATCACATTTGCTATCCCAATCATTTTCTGTAATTCTAATCCAAGGGTTTGGATGATATTGATTCAATATATTTTTTACTTCTTTAAAATCTTCTGAGACAGAGGTGAAGTTCAGATGTTGGCTGGTTCCAACAAATGAGAAGAGCAGAAATATTATAAGTGCGTATTTCATGGTTTCTGAAGAAACGAAGACTACTCAAATTTGTTGTATCATCAGTAATTGCCTTATTCATGTTTACGGAGTTGTACGAATATATTGTCCTGGAATTTATTTGGGTGTGATTTTATGCCCATAACGGTTCGCCACTAGGCGTTTGTGGCGTTTCTCGAATATACGCATTGCGGGAGCAATTTGCCTCACTGCCGAAGGCAGCCACGAAGTGAAACGATAGCGCAGAAATTCGGCATAACGCTTAAGGCGTGGCTTTTGCACAACTCTGTTGCTAAAGATATAATCTGAAGGAACGAAAGCCGATGATTCCACGGCTTGGATTGAGCCGTTTTTTGAATCATTATGGGGTTGTGAAACGGTGTGGACTTGCTACAAAAAGTGAGACGCTAATCTACACTTTTCAAATTCCAAAATTGTCAGGTTGCCCAAAGCGGAGTTTCTTCGGTTCTTGTTGTACCATGTTTCGGTCCATTCAGAAATGGATAGAGCTGCTATTCCTCAACCAAGGCAACAATCAAATTATCATCTTCTTTTGAAAC
>JAURNA010000105.1 GCA_030830385.1 Crocinitomicaceae bacterium
CCGTTCTGTACCGAACCAATCGCCAATCGCGTTCGTTTGAGGAGGCTTTGAGAAAACTGAACATCCCTTACAGGATTTACGGAGGCCTGTCTTTCTATCAACGAAAAGAAATTAAGGACCTTCTCGCCTATTTCCGATTAACGGCAAATCAAAGCGACGAGGAGGCGTTGAAACGTGTGATCAATTATCCCAAACGCGGAATTGGAAAAACATCCATTGAACACATTATCATTGCTGCCAATGAGTATGGCGTGACCCTTTGGGAGATCATATCTGATTTTCAGCGATATCCGGTATCAATCAACAGTGGTACGCGCAATCGGATTTCTGAGTTCGTGACTATGATTCGAAGTTTCACGGCTCAACTTGAAACAACGGATGCATACACGCTTGCGCAGGAAATCGCCAAAAGTTCAGGTATTTTGCGCGAACTGCACTCCGAGAAAGAGAAAGGACCCGAAGAAGTTGAGCGATACCAAAACATTGAGGAATTACTCGCCGGTATCAAGGAATTTACGATTTCCCGACGGGAAAACGGATCCAAATCCCTCGCAGAATTCATGCTTGACGTAGCATTGCTGACCGATGCAGATGAAGACCGAGGCGAAGATCGAAATCACGTCACACTCATGACGATTCACTCGAGCAAAGGGTTGGAATTCCCTCATGTTTACCTCGTTGGTTTGGAAGAGAACCTCTTTCCTTCTCAACTTTCGTTGAGCTCGCGTAGTGAATTGGAAGAAGAACGACGACTCTTTTACGTAGCGGTGACAAGAGCTAAGGAAACATGTACACTGTCGTATGCAACCTCCCGCTTTCAGTGGGGCAACTTAATCACCTCTGAACCCAGTCGTTTTATCGATGAAATCGATGAGGAATTCTTATTTCATGAGACACCGGATCGAGGAAGAGGTCGTTCACTCATGCGCGGTGGATCTTCATTTTCGGAACGTCCGTTCGAAGGCGGGCTGAACAAAACTCCCGGACGATCACGATCTTTGAAACCTCTGCCGAAATCGGGTCCTGCGAGCAATACCTCAACCGCATCGAAAGAATCCGTTCAGTTAAAGGTTGGATACAACGTTGAGCACGATCGATTCGGAAAGGGAAAAGTCACGAAACTTGAAGGACAGGGGGCCGATACCAAAGCAACCATTTTCTTTCCACGACACGGTGCGAAAACGGTTCTTCTTCGTTTTGCTAAATTGCGAATTCTGGAAAGCGAATGACTTTGGCACTATTTTTTCACGAATCTGTAAGCATACAAATATGAGATCAATTCTAACACTAGCACTCCTGGCCTTGTCTGGTTCCCTTTTTGCCCAGCAGGTAAAATTTCGCGAAGACATGTTTGAAAATGGGATGAAATATCCGATTCTGGAATTCCCGTCCAAAGAATCATCGCAACTGGCCATAAACAAACAAATCGAAGCGGCGATAGAAGCGTACAAGCAGCACAGCTTCTGCATTGGAACATACGGATATGTTCAGAAAACCAATTTTCTCCAGATGCACATTTACGCAAATTGCCTCGAACTACCGGCAAGTGAAAACACCTATCTCCTATTTGATCTTGAAACGGGTAACCAAGTCCAACCTTCATTCATGATTGACCCCATGCAGAAGGAGAAATTTCATGTCTTTCTTCGCGAGAAGACAGAATCATACCTGACTTCAAAATCCATCCAGCCGGCAGACGCCAATGCTGTGAGTACATTAACGCTGGATAATTTCAACGTGATTCTTGAAACCAATGGCTTTCAAATGAGCTGTCATTCGATTCCCGAATGGGGTGATGACATCATGATGATGTCCTGGAAAGAACTTCAAGACTACCTGAAGATCAGCTACATGTAATCAGAACGGATATCCCAGAGCGATGTGAAACTTGGGACGAAACGGCTTTGGCAAGTACAATTCCCATTTCTCTACCTGCTTGTCATTTGATAACGTAACGAGGTCTGTACCAAATGCATCTTTTCCGGCATCTCTGTACGCCTTTCTATCTTGAAAAATCCATTGAGATGATGTTGGATATGCCGGGTCTCTAAGTGGAATGCCTATATCGAGACGAATTACGAAATAGTCGAAATCCAATCGCAATCCGAAACCTCCTGCGAGGGCAAATTGTTTGTAAAACTCAGGTGTGAAATTACCGCTCTTTCGTTCATCTTCGTGGATTGTCCAGATGTTTCCGGCATCGAGGAAAAGCCCACCTTTCAACAAGGACGTAATGGGAAACCGGTATTCAATAGAACCTCCTATGCGAATATCCCCGATCTGTGTTGCGGCACGATTTGTGTCCAGATAATATTCATACGCTCCCGGCCCGAGAGCACGTGCTCTCCAGCCACGATTGTCGTTGGATCCACCGGCAAAAAAGCTGTAATCGTAAGGCATTGAACTGGTTGAGTTGCCAAACGGACGACCTGCCCCCGCTTTGAATGAGAAATTCAGACTGTGTTTTTTTCCGATTGGATCGGCCAGCATCAACTCATTGTCCACACGGACGAACTGTGAATACGGAATTCCAAAGATTTTATGACGACCATCATCCATTGTGTCTTGAAAATTCCTAAACAAGGACAATGTGTTCCCGGCAGCATCCGCCGTGACCTTGTAATACATAATCCAGTCGGTCTTTTTTTTGGATTTGGGCTTGTTTTTATTGCTCAGTTCATAACTGAGCTTCCAATCTTGCCAAATAAGCTGAGTCGTGTACGCATTAATCAGGAACAAATCATTGAGCTCGAATAAGGTTTGTTCAAATTCAGTTGATCTCGCAATGTCCACATATTTCACAACGGAAGCACCCGGAAGGCCCATGTAGAAGATTTGCGTCTTGCCCACATAAAAATTCCAATTGTAGTTTAACTGGACAATTTTCCGATCGAAATCATCCCTCTTTTGCAGGTTGTACGCCGCGGAAATGGTGGTTATTGGCCGCTTACGTTTCGATAAGTTTCGAATCTTAAGTGGGAAGAACCATGGTATTTGGAATTCAACGCTCGGCCCAATTTCAAAGGTATTGAAGCTCCTGGCAGCATCTTGCTCCGGGCCGCCAGTTGCTCCCTGGTCAAGGACAGGAGGCTGAGTCTCAAAACCACCAGAAAAAGAAATCGTCAATTTTTGGCCGCTTCTGAACAAATTTCGATTCGAGTAATTGATCGAAGCCGAGACTCCATAAATTCCGTTGGAATGCGTTCCCTGAGGCTTGAATCCGAAACTTTGTTTCTTCTTGGGAATCAAGTAGTAGTGTACATCGATGCTGTCTGTCATCGGGTTTTCCTCCAACTCCAGTTTAATTCCACTAAAGAGATCTAATCGAAGCAAACTGTTGTAACTCCGTTCGAGGTAATATTCTTTGTAGTAATTGGTTCGTTCCAGGTAATTCTGATACTCGAGCAAAATGGGCTTGACCGGCATCTTTCCATTGTACAAAACGGTTATGTCCCGCATTTTGTCAAGCTTACCATATCTTCCTATGCCCTTGTAGTAGAAAGTATCAAGCGTTGGTAAATACTGGGGAAACTTTGTGCTAATCCCCTCAGCCTTAAGGCGTTCCTCAAAAGAACCCCGGTAGTAGAGCGAATCGGAAATATGGAAATAAACGTTTCGGACATATCCGTAAGTATGGCCTTTTTGAATGATTGAATCTGAGTAATACGGATGGCGAACCAATCGATCCTGAATGAACACTCCGATCTTCACTCCCATTCCGGGACGGTTTGTTGAATCAACCAGGTAAACAATATGCGAACTGCTAAAACCATAGTAGGATTGGTCCCGCATAAATGCCGCTACTGCATTCCGGTGTTCATCCAGCATTTCGATATCAAACTTCTCTCCTACGAAATCAACCTCGTTTTCCTTCAGGAATTTCTTGTAGCTATTTACGGCACGTACTCCACCACTATCTATGTAGAAAGAATCAATGTAATACGCCTCTCCCGGGTTGATGGCATAGGTAACTTTGGCTTTGCGATTATTCCTGTATTCCACGAAACCGGCAACTTCGTTGTGGTAATACCCTTTTGATTGCAAATAGGCCTTGAGCTGTTCAACTGACTTGTTGAATCGAATGCTGTCAAAAATAACCGGAGGTTGCCCCATCTTTCGCATCACCCATTCGCGGAAGAACATGCTCGGGGTAATTGTATCCTTGAGTGGTTTGATTTTCTTTGTATACAGTGAATCTCCCTTCTCTCTTGCCTTTGCCATTCTCCGGGTATTGATTTCCAACTCCCTGGCTTTCCTTTTGCGATTCTTTTCCCGCAGTTCTTGGTTTCTACGTTCACGCTTTGCGAAGACCTTAGCTGTATCTACCATATTGTAGGCACCAAGCTTCCATTTGATGAACAAACTACTTCGGTTAGGCTGCTGACGCAGAATTTCTTCCAACTCATCATCGCTAAAAGGGCTTCCTTTCACTTGAGCAATTTTATTTTTTGAAAGGAGGTATTTGTCGTCGGGAACGTATTTCGTCTGTTTGCATGCAACCAGCACCAGCGCGGCAATTAGGATAATATATGTATGTTTGGCTTTCCGTTGCACCCGGCACAATTTTTTTGAACAAAAATAAGAAAACGAGGCTTGCTAGATCTTTCAAAAAACAAGATAAAATGGATTCGGTCGCTTCACCGAAAAAAGGCACGCGATCAGGAAAATTGCTTTGTGGTAGAAGGTGAAAAAATTGTGCGTGAAGTTCTGAATAACCACCCCGATTCAATTGAACTGATCTGCGCCCGCGAAGATTTCGATGGCCCGGCAGATCGCTGCTTTCAGGTGGGAGAACGCGAAATGAAACAAATCTCCGGACTGAACACCCCCCCTTCGGTTCTTGCGGTTGTGCGAAAAAAAGAATGGGCAAGGGCGACTTCAAAAAATGTACTCGTGCTGGACGGGATTCAGGATCCCGGGAATTTTGGAACGATTGTCCGCACGGCAGATTGGTTTGGATTCGACCGCATTGTGTGTTCGTCCGGTACCGTCGATTGCTACAATGCGAAAGCCATTCAATCTACGATGGGATCTGTTTTTTCTGTGTCCATCGAATACAGAGATTTGAACGAATACCTTCAAACCCTTGGGATTCCTATCTATGGTGCTCTTTTGGACGGGTGTCCGATCGATGAATGTGAAATTTCTTCCCCTCTCGCATTGGTTGTGGGTAATGAAGGCCAGGGTATTTCTGAAGAAATTCGCGAACACATCTCGCATCCTGTTCTCATTCCGGGTTTTGGGAAGGCTGAGTCGCTTAATGTTTCCGTTGCAACCGGGATTTTACTAAGTCGATTCGCCGTTCTCTGACACTTTTTTATGAATCGCTGTCATGCATCGGATTCCATCCATCGCCGCGGAAATGATTCCACCCGCATATCCTGCACCTTCAGCGCATGGGTACAGGCCGTTTACCTCCGGATGTTCCAAATTTTCGTTTCGCGGTATTTGGATCGGAGATGAAGTGCGTGACTCGGGGGCATGTAATACGGCATCATTCGTCAGATACCCCTTCATTTTTTGATCAAATTCTTTGAACGCCTGTCGAAGTCGGTCAGAAACCATTTTGGGCAGCACGTCATTCAGGTTCACCGAAGTCAATCCGGGATGATACGATGATTCCGGCAATGATCCGGACGGGATATTGTTGACGAAATCCAGCATGCGTTGAGCGGGTACGCGTTGATTTTTGCCCGCAACTTCCCAACATTGACGTTCTACACTTTTCTGAAACTCCAGGCACACAAAAGGATTCGCTTCAACGTCTGGAAAATCCTCCGGGTAAATGGCAACTACAATTCCCGAATTGGAAGTCGGGTTGTTTCGTTTTGAGGGAGACCAGCCATTCGTCACTACTTCACCTTCCTCTGTGGCGCACGGAGCAACAATTCCTCCGGGGCACATACAAAATGAATACACGCCTCTTCCGTCAACCTGAGCAACAAGCGAATACGATGCAGGAGGTAAGAAATCATCATTGCGCCGGCCGTGGTATTGGATCTTGTCGATTACATCCTGTTGATGTTCTATACGAACCCCAAGTGCGAAGGGTTTCGCTTTTATTTCGAGTCCTTTTTTGTGCAGTAACTCGTATATATCGCGTGCTGAGTGCCCCGTGGCCAAAATAACGTTGTCGAACTCAACATCCTGTTCATCGTTCACTCGCAGACCCGTCAAACGCCCCTGATCTGTTCGAATGTCCGTAATTTTCGATTCAAAGTGCACTTCTCCTCCGGCTTTGAGAATTGCCTCTCGCATTGCCACAATGATTGCCGGCAATTTATTCGTACCAATGTGCGGATGTGCATCGACCAGAATATCGGGGTCGGCACCAAACTGGACGAAAATTTCCATGGCCTCCTGAATGCTCCCGCGTTTTTTCGAGCGTGTGTATAGCTTTCCATCAGAATAGGTTCCCGCGCCTCCTTCGCCAAAGCAATAGTTCGATTCCGGATTTACCGTTCCCTGTCGGTTGAGATTCGCAAGATCGCGTCGTCGGGAGCGCACGTCTTTTCCGCGCTCGAACACCACCGGACACATTCCCAATTCGATTGCTTTGAGTGCTGCAAACAAACCGGCTGGTCCAAACCCAATGATTCCAACTCGTTTGGTTTTGTCGACTTTTTGGGCTTGAAACGGTCCAATTTCCGGAATGGATTCTCCGGCATCGAATACTTCGAACGTTGCGTTTATCAGAACCTTCTTCTTCCGGGCGTCAATGGATCTACGGTGCCATTTGAATCGCAATTCGGCGGGTGAAACACTTAATTGTTGGGAAATAGACTTGCGAACGAACGAATCGTCTTTGGCTTGTTCGGGTGTGATTCGCAGAGAGATGAGCCGGCTCATTACCCCTCAAAGATAAGGGAAAGCCACCATACGCGGTTGTAGAGGCTTTCAATGGGATTGGATACTGAAGTGTTGTCCTGAATGAGGACGTTTCGCCATCCATGGGAGTACTTCAACTCAATGCCGAATTTAAAGTACGTTGCAAAGAACTCGAGTCCGCCTCCAACTTGACCTTGCCAATCGTGCTTACTGATTTTAATGAAGGGGTCGTTAAAATCCTGCCCGGCGTCTTGCTGAGACTGTAAATCGACCGTGTACTGACCGCCGGCCAGCACATAAGCCGCAAAGTTGTTCACGCGCAAGGTTCGAAACTGAAACATAAGCGGGAAATCGAGATTGGTCGATTGGATGCGTTCCTCGTTGAAAATGGCACCTGTTTGCGTATCATCCTCAAACTCATAGCGCAAAATGCGCTCCTGAAAAGAAATGATGGGTATGAATCGCAGACGAACCACGGGTGTTCCCACTTTCATGGTCGTCAAAATCCCTACTTGACCACCCGGAGCCGAATGATTGGTTACTGATTTCACTCCAAATTTCTCGTAGGCATTTGGCACTTGAAACATGGTAAAATCCGCTGTGTTTCCACCTATCGTAAATCCGAAATGAAACAGTCGTTCATCAAAACGACGATAATTCATGGGTTTTTCCCGTTGGGCAAATCCATCCGCTGCAAAAGCCATCAACATGACGAACAACACGTATCGCATAGATTCTGAACGCGTGCAAGCCCGATATATTGTCGATCCAATCATTGCTTTGTTCCGGAATAAATCGTGGCGATTCCTCCGGAAACTCTTCGTTGGTTCACTCGCGTATAACCGATCTCAGACAAAATATCGAGAAAATCCTGGCCTTCCGGGAATGCCGCCACAGATTCAGGTAAGTAGTCATAAGCGCGCTTGTCTTTGGAAATTCGTTTCCCGAAAAAGGGAATGATTCGCTTTGAATAGAATCCGAAGAGCTGTTTCATCGGGAACGTGCGTGGCTTGGAGAATTCGAGAATTACGGCTTTGCCTCCCGGGCGCAATATCCGCAGCATTTCGGACAAGCCTTTTTCCAGATTCTCATAGTTTCTTACTCCGAAGGCAACCGTCAGGGCATCGAAGCTGCCTGTTTCAAACGGTAAGTTTTCAGAATCTCCCAATTTCATAGATATAACGTCATCAAGGCCTTTTCGTTTCATTTTTTCCTTTCCAACGTCGAGCATACCCTGCGAAATGTCTACTCCGATGACTTGCGCTGGCTTCAGTTTCATCAGTGCTACGGCAAAATCTCCGGTTCCGGTTGCGATATCCAGGATTTTTTTGGGCTGCAGTTCCCTGAGTTGACGAACGGCCTTTCGTCTCCATATTTTATCGATTCCAAGGGAAAGAAAGTGATTGAGGAAATCATACTTTTTCGAAATGTTATCGAACATTTCGGCGACTTCCTGCTTTTTGCTTGATTCCTGATTGTTATACGGTTTAACCTCCGTTCGTTCTTCTGTCATGCGCTAATCTTCACTATCCTACCATTGTGTGTCCGGATGGGTACTTGTAATTTCTACTTATGACGCGTTTTCCTACCAGATACGCCAGCGTCAGGGTACCTACCCGCCCGATGAACATGGCAATAATGATCACAAATTTACCTGTTTCACTTAATTCGGGAGTAATTCCGGTAGATAATCCTACCGTACTCGCTGCAGAAACATGTTCAAACACCAAATCCATAAAATCGAAATCATAATTCGGATTATTCAACAAGTCGGCTTCCGTGATTGACAAAATAAATGGACCCATCATGTTGCCTATGGCGAAAAATATAAAAATTGCCATGGCTTTGAGGACGAGTTCGTTGGAGATCGTTCGTTTGAATAATTCCGTGTGGCGTTTGCCTCTGATCGTAGAAACTACGGAGGCCAAGATAATGGCAAACGTAGAAGTCCGAATACCTCCGCCTGCAGATCCTGATGATGCACCGATGAACATCAAAAAAAGGAAAACAATGAGTACAGGCATGCTCAGGGCAGCGGTATCCACGACATTAAATCCGGCGTTTCGGGTAGTCATGGATTCGAAAAGTGCCATAATGACTGCGTCCAATGCACCTTTTCCTTCCAAACTTCGGTTCCATTCGAAAACCAGGAACACGATCGCTCCCATTGCGAGCAATACCAATGTGAAGTACAGGGAAATCTTGGTCCCAAATTCGATGGTTTTCCAGGGTTTACGCATTCGCTCGCGCAAGCGTGACAGTTCAAAGAGATCGAACACGTAAATCATTCCGAATCCTCCCAAGAAGAAGAGCACGAGGATGACCGTGTGTACGAATGTATTGTTGATGACATCGGGGTGCATTACGCCCCCCTGAAGCGTCGAAAGTCCGGCATTGTTAAATCCTGAAACACCGTGAAATACCGCGTGGAAAAATCGTTCATCTGTATTCGCAAAGATTCCTTGATTGCCCAGTCCGATGAAAAGTAGAATGATCCCAATTACCTCAATTGTTGTTGCCCATATCACGATTTTGGCCAACATGGTTCGTGCTTTCAGGATGGAGTCGCGGTTGACGAAATCTTCAATTACCTCGTGGTATTTGATCCCGACACCGAATTTGGCTACGACCAGCATCAGCGCGCCGAAAGCAATTGTGTTCAATCCTCCCAGTTTAATGAGAACCAGAACGATTATTTGCCCCTTGAACGTCAGTGCCTCGGAAATGTCCACCGTAGATAAACCGGTTACACTTACCGAAGACATCGACAGGAACAGCGAATCCGTAAACCCCATCCCCCCTTCGACACGTGACATTTCAGGCAGCATCAATAAGAACGACCCGATCAAGGTCATGGTGAAGATTGAAATGGTAAACAGCCAACCGGGATGAATCTTAAGCCCGGATCTGAAATTTTTCTTCTTGACCAGATTGTTGATGATAATCACAAAGACAAACAACTGGACGAATACCATCGAAAAAGTACCAAAGTCTTCAAATCCCATGGATTCGAAAAGCGGCTCTACAATCATCGTATCGAATACATTATAGGCAATTCCTTCGATCAATAACAGCGTTACGATGATCCCCTCAAACCAATTGCTCCGCAGGTATTTCCTGGGGTTCAGATTGTAAAAGAGCTTGATGATGTATCGAAATATGTAAAATCCGAAACTGGCCTCGATGATGGTGAAACAAATTTCCTGACTGTTTTCGGTGAGTTCGAATCCGTAATAGTAAATGAGCGTGCCAATGGCCGAGAGGGAAACCAAAACATTCAGAAAGGACACTGTAACGAGAACGTGACGCTGAGAGTCATAAATCGCTAAATTGATTCGTTCCCGAATTTCCC
>JAURNA010000106.1 GCA_030830385.1 Crocinitomicaceae bacterium
GATTTTTCTACCCTTGTTTATCAGAAATCATTTATGCCGGATGAGAATGCAACACCGGAAGACATTGTTGAAATGCAACAAGCGTATTTTGCTTTTGCGAAAAGTCACCTTACTGAAGAAGGGAAGCAATCCCTTGATAGGGTGGTCAAATATTTGGAAGATAATCCGGAGGCGAAAGTTCAGTTAGTAGGTCACTGCAACCCTGAAGAAGACCAACTAGGACTGAAGAAACCGCAATACGCAGATATGGATACACAGCGCATAGGATCTGTGATGAAATACCTCATGGATAAGGGAATTGCCGAATCTAGATTGATTGCCTCCGCGAAGGGTTCTGAGTCTCCAAATGAACAGGAATTCAACGAGGTCGACGATGATGAAATCAAACAAGCGAAAAACAGACGTGTGGAGTTTGTGATTCGCTAAAGCGATCAAATGACAGGGTAGACCCGGTGGCTAAGCTTGTCAAAGCACAGGGTTTTTTAGTGCGCTGATTTAACGAGAGAATTGTTGAAATGTGCCCGTGAACCTCGGCAAGACGAACAATCTTTCAACTCCCGTACCACCAGTGAATCCGGATAAAACTGAAACGAAAGTGAACACCCGAGGTCTTCATGATTGCACAGGGCAACATCTTCGTTGTTGAATGTTGCCACGCCTTCAATCTTCCCATGGTGACCATTGTCTCCATATACGCTATAGCTAAATACGATGTGCCGTGAATCCAACTGACTCACGTAACATTCATCCACAACTGCCTCTGCATCGTACCTGCGTTCCGCTCCGTTGAAAATTTGAATGGAATGATGACGCATGTATTGAGCGAATGAAACACTCATTTGATCGTTCTCGTCGAATGTGAGCGCCATTGGCGAAGCGCGAAATGGTTGAGCTACATCGCGTGAGTTTTCATCTCGGTACCATTCGCCCTCCAATTCTCCGTCTTCTGATAGAGTTGCTTCAATGTATCCGGTTATCCTTCCGTTGTAGGACTCAGTGAGAAAAACGGTTCTTTCCACACTGTCGTAAACGCCTGTGAGCGCCAGAAATTTCTGGTGTTTCGCGTAGAAATACCTTCCGGAAACTTCCTCGCCGGTAAACCCAAGTTCCATGACAATCTGAAGCAAATAGTCGCCCATTTTACCTCCGTAGAAATTCCAGGTAACCCTTGCTGTAGCTTCAGAGGAATCGGATGCTTTTTCGTCCACAACGTCTGTACCCACCTGGCCTTCCATTGATTCAATCCTGGGAACTTCGGCCGGATCGGAACAAGCGAGTAGTGCGACAATCGGAAATACAAGAAGATATTTGTTCATCAGATACAAAGCTACACTAAAACTGTAAGTACCTGTCGATTTTTTGAAGTGATCGGAAATCAGCTATGAAAATGTGCGTGTGTAACCGGGTATAGGTCAGTACGAATAAGATAGGTGGGGAGTCATCGTTGCGGTTAAACTCAACAATTCAACGGCCGTAAATGATGGGGAAAGGCAGAAGAAATGTTCGGTCAGGTGAAGAAGTGCGATCGGGCCGTCTGCAATAATGACTACGTTATTGTATCCCCCAGCTAGGGGAGCGTTCAACGATCCATACGTTCCGGTGCGACGGCGCTACCGGGGATTTGCCGGTTGATGCATGGAAGAGGTAGCATCTATTGATAGTTGCTAAGCGTCTCAAGTACGCTGATCCTGTACCCGCCTCCAAATAGGTTAACGTGCACCATCAACGGGTAGAGTTGATAGATTTTCATTCTACTTCTCCAATTGGTTTCCAGGGGATAAACGGAGTGATAAGCATCGTAGAGTCTTCCATCAAACCCCCCAAATAACTGCATCATAGCAAGGTCTGTTTCACGATGCGAGTACGCTATTGCAGGGTCTATCAATGCGGGTCCTTCAGAGGAAACGATGTAGTTTCCCGACCATAGATCGCCATGGGTGAGAGCAGGAGGTTCTTCCGGGAAAAGTGAGGGTATTTCGTTATAGAATCGATCAAATTTTTTCGCATCATCCCGGGTTATGGCACCAGAATTGAGCGCACGTTCAACCTGAGGCTGAAGCCGGTGATCCCGGAAAAAAGAAACCCAATCTTTTGTTGGATCATTGTCTTGATTCAGACGTCCGATGTAATTGGAGTGATCGAGTCCGAACTGCTCCGCAGATTGCTGATGCATATCCGCGAGGAGTTCACCGAAGGTTTCCCAAAATCCGGGTTGTGGCGACAATGAATCCAGGTACTCCAGTATCAGGGCTGATTGATTGCCATGCTCAAAAACAGAAAAAACTCCGGGAATTCGAAACTGACTGCGCCGATCGAGAAGTTCCAGACCGAGGCGTTCTGCTTCGAACATACCGGGGAAATGATCTGCAAGATTCACTTTGATGCAGTAGCGGGAATGGGCTGTATCTACCCGATACACCTGATTGATATCTCCGCCTACCAGAGGACGAATTTCGGTGATTGTGTCGGTATCCTCGATTGAGGCAATGGATTTCCGAATGATCGTTTCGGTCACTATTCCGGGAATTGGATGAAATTTGAATCCACAACGGGATCATTGGGTACATGCAGGTTCGTTCCCAGCCGCTTGTTGAGTAATCGGATCAAATGTGCAGATAACAGAGGAGACTCCTTTTCCAGGTTCTGATGGACAAAAAAATGGAGTTCGGTCATCCCTTGTTGGGTCCACTCTTCAATTCGATTTACCCAGTCTTCCAAACGATCGTAATCCGAAGCATGATTGGCACCAACGAAACGAACAAATGGACGTGGAGTCGTCATGCGCATGTGCATCAAATCCCGTCGACCCGCAGTATCTACCAGCGTATTGGAAATTCCCTTGTTTTCCAGCAATTCATACAATTCGTTGGAAACGACAGGATCGTTGTACCAATCGGTGTGGCGCAATTCTACGGTCAGTCGCAGATCCACGGGCCATTGCTCGATAAAATCGCGCAATCGCTCCATATTCTTTGGGGGGAATCGTTCGTGCATCTGCAGAAAGAACGTCCCTAATCTGTTCCCCAGATGAGTTGCTGATAGTAGGTATCGATCCAGAACTTCCTGAACATGATTCAGTTGCTTGTAATGCGATATTTCCTGAAATATCTTCGGAAAAAACCGAAAATCCTCGGGTGTTTTTGCGGCCCACTTCTCGAACTGATCTGGCGAGAATATGCGGTAAAATGTGGAGTTCAGTTCAATCGAATTGAACTGAGTGGAATAGTAAACCAATTCATCTTTTGTCCCTCTGGGATAGAAATTCTTCAAATCCTGCCGGTTCCATTTCGCACACCCGATGTAGATGTTCGGTGATCGGTCTGTGGAACCATATTTGTTGAAGACTTCCTTCGTATCCGGATGATCAGCGGGAATGGTGAAGTCAATTTCTTCAGGGTTGTCAACACGTCCAAATTTCATGTAAATAGGGTTTTATTCATTGAAAACCGGGAGTGACAGGTCAAAAAGCGACTCGCCGATAAACCTGATAATCGTTTCGGTTCAACAATCGTTCAGCACGGAACACCACTCAGCGCAAGTCCGATTCAGCCAGCAGGATTAGCTCCCGAGAATACGTTCGATTATTGCTTACTCCATTCTTCGATGGAGTCCTTGTTCATTTTTTCGTAATCAGCATTTCCTGCTTGTTGTGAAGCCACAAGTGATTCCTTCGCCGTTGCAATGGCGCCTTTGTAATCACCCATACCTGCCTGAATCAATGATTTTTTGCGAAGCATCCAAAATGGAGAATTTCCACGCATTTCCATCGCTTTATTGATCCACTCAAGTGCTTGATTGAGTTCTGTTTCCTGCTCCAGGTAAAAACTTGCTGCGCGATAGTAATCCGTGGATGAGGGTCCGCTCATAATCTGGCCGATCTGGGTCATCACGCGATCCTTTGTCGCTACTTTAAATGGAACATACACGCTTGTTTTGTCCCAGCAAAAAGTCAACGTTGCACCCTCAGAAAGGCAGTTTTCAAATGAAATGGTAAAGGATTCTGTCACCTTTGATTCCGTATTTGTTTTCGCGTTCACCATGGCAGCAACCTTAGATTCATCCCAATCTTCCGGAGTGCCCCAGTTTTCTGTATCCGTGTAGAAGTAAATGTCCCATGACGACTTTCCGGGCTTCGCAAAAATCGCGTAGGATCCGGCTTCAAGCGTGTCTTTCCCGAATACCAGGATATCGCTCGTTGTGATCATTGTATTTTTGTTGGCACCCGTACGCCACATCTTATCATATGGAACAAGGCCCCCAAAAATACTGCGTCCACGCATGGCCGGACGCGAATAC
>JAURNA010000107.1 GCA_030830385.1 Crocinitomicaceae bacterium
TGCAACCATCGAAGAATCGCTCACTCGTGTCGAAACCATTCAGTCCATTGCACAACAATCATCGAAGACCGTGGTTCTCTACCTTTCTATGGGATTCGGAAACCCATACGGTGAGGAGTGGCACCCGGACATTGTTACAGGATGGAGCGAGCGCCTGTACCGGGAGTTGGGAATAGAAGTGATGGCACTGTCGGATACCATAGGAGCCGGAACACCGGAAATTGTGCGGTCTTTGTTCGAAACATTGATTCCGAGTTTGCCCGAAGTAACCTTTGGAGCTCATTTGCATACCATACCAGAGAATGCTGAATCATTGGTCCGTGCCGCGTATGAAGCCGGATGCAGAAGATTCGATGGTGCGATCAACGGTTTGGGCGGATGTCCAATGGCAAAAGACGATCTAATCGGAAACATGCCCATGGAACGCATGCTGGATTGGTTCAATGCAGAGGGAATTGACACAGGTGTTCAGGATTCACAATTTGACCACGCGATGCAAATGGCGTTACAGATTTTTCCGTAACGATTCATTTTTTTTGAATTATGATGAAGATGAAATACTTCTGGATAGTGGGAATAACGGCATTGTTTGCCAGTTGTGGATCGGGTGAAGAGACAGATACTGATGCGGACAAGCCTATTGAGCAACGCGACGATTTTGTGGATGTCAATTCGGATTTCGATGATTCGAAGTTTGAAAACCCTGTTCACCTGGAACTGCTGAGGGAACTTGAGATTTGCGTAGATGCTCCTCAGGATTCTACCCCTTATGCAGCGTGCGATCCAAACAACTTTGAAATCGTCGAATTCAGGTCGGATAAAGATGTCAAAGATGCCTTCATTCTGCTCATCCGTGCGGCGCGCATGTTACCAGGGGAAGCAGCTGTACTTCCAGATCGGGTAGTGCAAGTATGGGAACGAGAGAATGGCGAGCTGGTCAATGTCAATAATTTCATTGGAAATATTGTGGCGATGCGTCCGGGAGAAGGGGACATCAAAGACCTCGTGCTACAGCTCAATGACCCCGTGGATCGGGTAATGTTCGATTGTTATTTCAAATGGAACGGATCGCAATATGCATTTGACCAGGTTCTGGCACTCAATCTGGACGACGGTCGTGGATTTGTTCCCCTGAAAGAATCTTTGAAGGATTCCGTTTCCAGAGAGGTCTACAATGCTCTCGTTGAACACAAGATCATATACTATGGTCACTAGATCGCTGTGCATACTTGCGTTGATCGGATTTTCTTCCTGTACCGCTGACGTAAACTGGAAGCCTGTGAGTTACGGGTACCTCTTGCACGACGGTAACAGCAAGGTATGGATGGTAGACCAGATGGTGAAAGACAGTGCCGACGTTGGGCCTTTTTTACGCAAAGACAAGGATGTGCTTATCTTTTATTACAGCGGAGCTTTTCGTTATTCAGCGTTACCGAAACTTGGAACGAACGAGGGAAAAAAAGGAACGTTCTTCTTCGATACAGAAAAAAAGAGCCTCACATTGTCATTTAACGGTGGGGAAGACTGGAAGTACGATTTCAAAACGGTTACCGAGGACAGCATCTACATCGCTCCTGTGAAAGGAGGCAAAACAGACGTCGGTCTCAAGTTGATTCCGTTTCCTGAAATTCTTTAATTACTGCTTGATGACACGATAGGTAACGCTCTGATTACCTGACAATACCGTTACAAAGTAGATTCCCGATTCCCATCCTGTTGTGGAAATGTGCTGATTTGTTCCTGAGTAAACGGATTTACCATCAAGAGAGGTACAAACAATCTCAGAATTCTCGGGAGCTTTGATGTTCACCTCGTCCACCGTGGGGTTTGGGTATATCTGAACATTCAGAGGAGAAATTTCAGAAATACCCACAGGATCTTCAATTTCAAGTCGAATATCGTCGACATACAATTTGAATCCATCGTCGGTTCGGTTCACGAATGCGAGATGAACAGGCTGATTGTTGTATCCATACGAGCTGAGATTCGTACTTCTGGATGTCCAATCGGCATTTTCCTGTTGAATATATCCTACCGTATCGATGAAACTTGACAACTGCGTATCCGTAATAGAGATCAGGATATAATAATCATCCGGAAAAGAAGGATCGTGCGAACGCGCTTCCCAATAGAGTATGTTTCCATAGGTTCCCAGATTCAAAGCTGGTGTAATCAACCATCGATCTGCCTCTCCAACGGGATCAAAATAAGAAGTCGAACCCATTACCGTATCCGAGGGGTTGTCAGGGTCCGCCAATCGAATCCAGGCCTCGGTAAACTCGGAAACCGCGGCATTCGGGGTGTTTCCATCATTATCCACAAGGGTATAATCAATCGGAGCTCCCGACTCGAAGTCTTCGTTGTACACTTCAACTTGCGCCAGGCTCATGCCGGCAACTGCGAGACTAATGATAGAGGCAATGTGTTTCATAGGTGCAAAATTACGCATTTCGTGCTATTCGGCGAGAGCAATTAGGATTTCTTGGTATTCCGAGTAAAAACGATCAAAACCAGTGAGTCTGTCGTGCAAATATCGCTGTATCTCCTTCCAGTCTTCGTCTTTGTAGAAATTGAGTTCCGGATTTGACCATTCGATTCTGGAAACATTCCGATCGCCGATAGTTCTGTGAAATTCATTCCAGTTTGCCGGTCCGGTTTCCTGCTCCATCACAACGCGGAGTTCAACCATCTGCTCCCAAAAAAGAGAACGTATGCCGTCATCTTTCGGTTGGATGTCCAGGCACATCCGCGCACCTTTTCCGTCTGCTTCCAACCTTAGGTAGATATCCTTTACGCGCAGGGGGTACTTGATCCAATCGAGAGAACGACCGTCCGATCCGGGTACCTTTCTCATGTCCGTGCGGAATTTCGTCCAGAATTTGGTGTTGCGTTGTTTGAATTCTTCCCGCGAAAGCATATGCAAAAATAAAAATGCTGATCAATCTTTCTGAACAAATTGGGGTATGATCAGTATAATTCCCCCCGAAATCAGGAAGGCATATCTTCTTTTTTTTAGTCCCGGCAGGGGAGAAAAGGATCAAAAAGAGAGAATTCTATCGATCCAAATTGTCAATCGTATACTGTGCATATTCAGCACGACTATCTTCTCCAATGTACAAACTCAATACATCATCGTTAACTGATCTAAACCTCTCAACAGCCTTACGAATATGTTCTCTAACATCAGAACGCGGGTTATCAGGTTGAGAGATTAATAAATCAAACTTAATGCCTTCACTTTGAGCCTTTTCTTTTAAGAGGTTCAAAGATACAGTCCATCTTAACGATTTATCTTTTATAGCTGTAGTTTTCGATAAATCAAAGGAAATAGGAGTTACTAAATTTCTCGTTCCATTCTTCCAACCGTATTCAAACTTCTCAGTTAGCAAATCTGTTGACAATTCGACATTGTGTTCAAAGTATCGATTAAAGTCTGATCTGGATATTCTACTGGTTATATCGTCTTTAAATTTATTGGATATATACTCCTCATTTTTCTTAATCTCAGCTTCTTCCACCACAAGCGGATTGAAAGGGAATAATTCTTTGTAGATCTCATACTCAATACCTTCGACCACAGGAATTGAATTTATTTTTGAAAAAACAACAGAACTTGCATCAGGAATTAAGTAATACTTTTGAATAATATCTTCAAAGTTTGTACTGAATATGTTTCCAGACGTATCATTCGATGGTTCAAGCTTTTTATTCAACTTTTCAGTTTGACTTTCAAAAGAACGAATGTACTTTCTGAGGAAAATGGTAGAATCAAATCCATACAGATTCGTAACTCTGGATAAGCTATTGGGATGTATAAACCTTAATTTATTCAGTTCATGATTAAAGAATAGAATACCAATATTAATCTGTTCACCTAAGTGAAAAGAATAACGATATTTCAATATTGTATATTCTATTATTTTCATTCTATTCAATTACTCCCCGAATTGCATCCACAAATATCGAACATTCTGCCTTAACCCTACTAATATACAACTTAATAGATGCTAAGTAATCTACATCGTAACCATGTGGTCTAAGTCCATTATTTACAGAATCAAAGAAGTTTACATTTAAGTTTTCTATATAATATTTAAACGTGTCAAAAGTTACTTCTGTGTGTCGCGTCGCTTCAAATAATCGTAGAACACATGTCTGGCATCTTCGTTTGGACCAACCAACACAGATTGAATAAATCCTAAATTAATATAGTCATTATTCTTACATCTTCCAAGCGAATATTCATGATCGGCTTGGAAAACACTGGCTTAAACGCAGGGGAGAAGCACCACCTGAAACTCCTAGAATGTGTGTCATGGTCTCATGAAACTACCGAAATTCGTATCTTTAAAAGAAAAAATGCGCACATATTACACCTTATTTCTATTCCTGTTTCTGGGAGTAGCTTGCTCTGAAGCTCAGAACACCGAAAATTATTCCCTGGTTTCCACACAGGAATTCAGCAAGATGGTAGAGGACGAATCGATTCAATTGATCGATGTCCGAACGCCGGGAGAATACGGCGGTGGTACCATCGCACACGCTGAAAACATCGATTATCTGGGAGGTAATTTTGAAGCAAAGGTCAAAGAGCTTAATCTGGAGCAACCGATTTATTTGTTTTGCCAATCCGGCGGACGAAGCAAAAAAGCTTCTGATCAATTGCTAAAGTTGGGTGCGAAAGAAGTGATTGAGCTCGACGGCGGATACGGAGCCTGGCAATCCCGATAATGGTACTTGCGTGCGCATAACTTCCGGGCCTTAAAAATCGTCCATTCGTTGGGAAGAGGTTCAAAATTACCCTTCCAGACATGCACAACCAACGCGCTGACCGGGTTGTCCTTCCAATTTTATTCGCATTAGTAACCCCGATCCTGCACATTCATCTGCTACCCGGTACCGAACGTACACTGGGAAATACGTTCAATCCGGAACCTACACCTGGAAAATGGAGTTTGGAGTGACACGCAACGATTCACGCTACACCTACACGGGCCATGTGAATGTCCTTCGCTAGTTATCCTTCCCGTTTGCCGTACATCCCCTTTTTTTCAATATTCCCCGAATTCTCTCGTTCATCCCAATAGAAGTCTCTAATTTTAAACCGGATTAATTTTTGAATCGTGGGTGACCAAACATACAACATCTTGCTATTTGACAGCATCTCGGATGTTCCCAAACAAGATTGGGATACTGTAACCTCCGGCAAAACCATTTATTTGTCTTTTGCGTATCTGGAGGCGTTGGAGGGAGCAATGAAATCCGAAATGGGTCTGTATTATGCACTTGTAATGAACAATCGCAAGCAGCCTGTTCTGGCAGCGTCGTTCCAATTGGTAACCTTTGTTGATAAGCGCAAGAAATACACGGATCACCTTTGCAAACTAAGCTATCATTTACACAAAAAAATTCACGATGCTTTGAACATCAATGTTCTTGTGTGCGGAAATGTTTTCTGCGACGGCGAAAACGGATTTGCCTGGTCGGATGAATTACGTGCCGATCAAGCTATGGATTTGGCGGAAGAGGTGGCGATCGAGCTCAAAGCGAGACCAGAACTGAAGGAAAAAGCATCCGTGACACTGTTTAAGGAGTTTTGGCCGGATTCCACACAATTCAGTGATCGACTCAAAAACCGGAACTACCGCGCTTTCATGATCGATGTAAACATGGTGCTCAGGATTCATCCTGACTGGAATGCATTCGACGATTACCTGGCAAGCATGAAAACAAAGTTCCGGACCCGTGCAAAAAGCGTAATGAAGAAATCTTCGAACCTCACGTTGAGATCACTTTCTTCTCTGGAAATACAAAAGAACGCCGAACATATCGATCAGCTATTCGGTTATGTCCTGGAGAAATCAGACTTCAGTTTTGGCAGGTTAAAAGCAGCTGCATTTGTCCGATTCAAAGAGAAGTTAGCAGATGCTTTTACGTTCCGGAGTTTTGAGTTAGACGGAAAAATGATCGGGTTTAGCACTTCTTTCCTCAATGGTCATTCCCTTGAGGCAAACTATGTCGGGATCGACTATAAATTCAATCAGGAATACGCTGTTTATCAGCGTATTTTGTACGATTATGTTGAGCAAGCGTTAACCAACAACGTGAATGAACTTCAGTTGGGAAGAACAGCCGAATTAATGAAGAGTCAGATTGGTGCGTTGCCGAAGAACATGAAATTGTACGTAAAGCACAGAAAGAGTGTGTCGAATCTCCTTTTGGGTCCCATCATTCATTCCATTTCACCGCGTGATTTTGAGATACGTCAACCGTTTAAAGCCGATTTTTCTCAGTAGATGGATTCATTAACACAAGTGGTATTGGGAGCTTCTGTTGCAGAGGCTACATTGGGCAGGAAAGTTGGAAACAAAGCGATGCTTTGGGGCGCCATCGCGGGTACGATTCCGGATTTGGACGTAATTACGCGCTATTTGACAGATCCCATTTCAGCGAATCTCATGCACCGCGGAATTACGCATTCCCTGTTTTTCTCGTTGCTCGCCGCACCCATTTTTGCCTGGTGTGTCAAACGGAGCCCGGGATGGAGTCTCATTGGTTTCCTGGCTTTCATGGTGTTCTTTTTCCTGCTTTCAAATCACTCGCTAACGGCGATTCTTATTATCGGAGTCGTGTTTGGAGGACTTGCCTTGCCCGCATATCGGCTTTCTTCACCCGTGCCGGGAGTCACGACCTGGGATTGGACAAAATTGTTTTTTCTCAGTCTTGTTACGCACCCGCTCCTTGACGCACATACCGACTGGGGGACGCAGTTTTTCTGGCCCTTCGAGTACCGGTTGGCGTATAAGAATATTTTTGTTGCGGATCCTTTGTATACGCTTCCGTTTCTGATGTGTGTGCTCGTTGCGATGTTTCATCGAAGAAACTACACCCGAAGAAGACGGTGGAACAATGCCGGTTTGATGATCAGTTCGGGGTACATGCTTCTCACCATCGTTTTCAAGGGAATCGCTTACAATCGCTTTGAGAAAGAGTTGGATCGACAGGGGATAGCGTACGTGGAAATGGATACACGTCCCACACCGCTCAATAGTATCCTCTGGAATGCACAGATCGAAACCGAAAAAGGCTATGTGGTCGGCTATTATTCGCTGCTGGATTCCCAAAAAGAAATCGAATTTTCGGATGAGTACCCCAAAAACCACTATGTGGTAGACTCACTCGGAAATCCCTATGTTCTTCAGCAGCTCAATGAATTCACAGCAGGATGGAGAATGTTCTACCACCGCGGAGACTCACTCATTATGGCTGATTTACGCTTTGGGCAATTGGGAGTGAATCCGAATGAATCACCGTTCGTTTGGCAGTACCATGTGTTCCGCGACCCCACCGGAATGGTCCGCGCGAATCAGCAACAAGGAAGTATTTCGCGCACAGAAATGAGCAGAGGAATCTCTCAGCTCTGGAAGAGAATTTGCGGAAACTAAGAATGCGTCGGCTCAACCGGCATTGGATACCCACCCGCAACTCGTTCATCATGATTGTTACTATCCCCATTGACAAAGCACTCCGCCCATTAGCGACAGGCAAATCACCCAGTAGCCAACATTGACGAAAATGTAGGTTCCGTTTTTTCGTTCAAACAGGGCATTTGTCCCCAGCACGGGAAGCACAACGAAAAGGCCAATCACAGCCCCATGAAGCGCTCCATGACCGAATGTTCGGAAACGCTCTCTGTATTCGTTCATTAACTCATTAATTTGATACATCGTGGCAGAACCTTCCACTCTAAACCCTTGATCTCCCGCGTGTAGCGAATAGATATCTGTCTGGTGAACCGTCAACGAAAACATGATAAAACCCAGCACGAAGCTCAGTAACAAACTCACCCCGAAGATAACGAGCATATTGGTTCCTTTCATTTTTTCTTCAGTCATGCCACTGGCCCGCATCCAAACGCCTCCGAGAACTTTGGGATTGTAATAAATAAACCCTACGGCGATGGGAATGAATGCTGCGAGGAGTACGGTGCTTATCGTTGGAAACATCAGCGAACAGTTTTGGTTGGGTTGAATTTAGGTAAAATTATCGGCACGGAAGAACATTAAAAAAATGGATAAAGCAAAAGCCGTATACCGAATATCAGCATGATTACGCCAAAAACACGCATCCATTTCAACATGCGTTCCGGGCGTACAATACGATTCAGCTTCGAAGCGAGAACGGCCTTGAGACAATCCGTTACAAAGATCACGAGCAGGGTAGTGGAGAGTGCCAACCAAACGGCTCTATCTGTTGAGAACTCCTCTCTGATGTAAGTCGTGAAACCAAACCAAACCACAAATACAAAGGGGTTTACGAAGTTGATTATGAATCCATGTGTGAAGTAAATCAGGATGCTGCCGGCATGGTGTTTTTTTCGCCTTTCGGGTTGAATGAATGGCCAAATGATGTACTTGATACCCATTGATACGAGTAAGGCCCCTCCGCCCAGAGCTATCCAAAAAATGTGCTCACTGTCGTTGATAAACTGCTCGCCCCCCATCATGGCAAGGAAAACGCAAATCACATCCCCTGCGATGATTCCCAGCGCAACGCTAATACCTGCTTTCCATCCGGATTCAACAGAGCTCTTCAAGAGGTAGAAGAACACCGGGCCGATGAAAATTAATGTACTCATTCCCAAAAGGGCACCGATCAAAACAGGCATGCAGTAAAGGTAAAGATGTCAAACGAAGTGCAGTAAAATTACGGATGACCGGTCCTGATTCCTGTTGATTGCCAAATGATGAAAAACCCGATCATTTCAGTGGTCGCCTGCACGGTACTGTACACAATGCAAAAACCGATTTGTGGTGAACCTTCAATCGTCTTTTCGAAAGAGTCTGAAAATAAATCCCTTCACAGGGGAA
>JAURNA010000108.1 GCA_030830385.1 Crocinitomicaceae bacterium
AAATGGTGGAAGAAGGCGTTTCTCACTGTTTTATGGAAGTCAGCTCTCACGCCATTCACCAGGAGCGCATCGGCGGATTGGAATTTACGGGAGGGGCCTTCACGAACATAACGCATGATCACCTTGATTATCACAAGACGTTCGGCGAGTACATCACCGTGAAGAAACGCTTCTTCGACGGCTTGCCAAAAACGGCTTTTGCATTGACCAATTCAGATGATAAGAACGGCGATGTAATGCTTCAAAACACGAGAGCGCGCAAGCGTTCGTACGCGATGAAGTCCATGGCGGACTACAAAGTGAAGGTGCTGGAGAACCAGTTCTCAGGATTGGTACTGAGCATCAACTGCGTAGAGTTGTGGACGAAGCTCATCGGGGATTTCAATGCCTACAACCTGCTTTGCGTATTCGCGATTAGTCAGGAATTGGGTGAAGATCCAACGGAAGTACTTACGGTTTTGAGCCAGTTAAATGCAGTCAACGGCCGATTCGAGTACCTGAGAAGCAAATCCGGAATTACGGCAATTGTAGATTATGCTCATACACCCGATGCATTGGAAAACGTGCTTCGAACCATTGAAAACATCCGAACCAAGAATGAGACGGTATTCACAGTGGTAGGGTGCGGTGGAGACCGCGATCGAACCAAGCGTCCGGTGATGGCTGCGATTGCGTGTGAACGATCAGATCGTGTCATTCTCACTTCCGATAATCCGAGATCAGAAGACCCGAATTCAATCATCGAAGAAATGATGGGAGGTGTGGATGCCGCAAATTTTAAGAAAACATTGTCCATTACCGACCGCGCGCAGGCGATAAAAACAGCGGTAACCATGGCCCATCAGGACGATATCATCCTGATTGCCGGAAAAGGACACGAAAAATACCAGGAGATCAATGGAGTTCGCTACGACTTCGATGACCTCCAGACAGTTCGCGAACTATTTAATCAACTCGATAAGTAATGCTTGTTTATCTATTTGAATACCTAAATGAATTGAACTTTCCGGGAGCAGGGCTCTTTGGGTACATCTCGTTTCGGGCAGGCTTTGCCCTCATTACTTCCCTGATCGTTTCAATGATTTTCGGTAAGAGCATTATTCGTGTGTTACAAAAACAGCAAATTGGGGAGAGTATTCGCGACCTGGGTCTCAAGGGACAAATGGAAAAGGCAGGGACGCCAACCATGGGAGGAATTATCATTCTTTCTTCCATCCTGATCCCAACACTACTCTTCGCAAAACTGGATAATATCTACGTGATCACCATGATCCTGGCAACTGTTTGGTTGGGCGTAATCGGGTTCATCGATGACTACATCAAGGTTTTTAAGAAAAACAAAAAAGGACTGGCCGGAAAATTCAAAGTTGTGGGTCAGGTAGGCGTAGGAATCATCGTAGGGTCCATTCTCTATTTCCATCCGGATGTAAAAGTGCACCAAGAAGTTGAAGCAGGTTACAAATTGCTTCCCAACGAAAAGCTGGTGACCGAGATGCACACTCAGGATGAAGAAGGCGGTGAGTCAGTCTGGGTGGAAACCGACGCAATGACAACCACCATCCCTTTTGTAAAGAACAATGAGTTCAACTACAACTGGCTCATCGGTGATTGGAGCAAAAAATACGGGTGGTTACTGTTTATCCCAATTGTGATTTTTATTGTAATTGCTGTCTCGAATGGTGCAAACATGACAGATGGTCTGGATGGTCTCGCAACGGGAACTTCAGCTATTATCGGGATCGCATTGGCGGTGCTTGCTTACGTAAGTTCACACGCGCGTTTCGCAGATTACCTGGACGTAATGTACATACCGATGGCCGAGGAGCTCGTGATTTTTATTGCGGCATTTGTAGGGGCCTGTATCGGATTCTTGTGGTACAACTCCTATCCGGCACAGGTATTCATGGGAGATACAGGAAGTTTGCACTCGGCGGAATCATCGCTGTATTTGCAATTTCCATTCGAAAAGAACTGCTCATTCCGGTCCTCTGTGGGGTATTCCTCATTGAAAATCTATCGGTTATGCTTCAGGTCGGCTGGTTCAAAATTACCAAGAGACGATTTGGCGAAGGCCGCAGGATTTTCCTGATGGCACCGCTGCATCATCACTACCAGAAAAAAGGACTGCACGAAGCAAAAATCGTAGCGCGCTTCTGGATCATTGGAGTGATTCTGGCTGTGCTCACCATTGTAACACTCAAGGTTCGCTAATTGAACGGAAAAGGGAAACATATCGTCATTTTGGGCGCCGGCGAAAGCGGAGTAGGTGCTGCAGTTCTCGCATTGAAGCAGGGCTGGACGGCCTTTGTCTCAGACTTTGGTGAGGTGAAAGAAGAGGTTGCTGCTAAACTAACCGAATTGGACCTTGAATGGGAACAGGGAAAACACACTGAGCATCGCGTTTTGGATGCCGATCTCATTGTCAAGTCACCTGGAATTCCGGATACCGCCTCAATTCTTCTGAAAGCGCGTGATCGTGAAATACCCGTGGTCTCGGAAATCGAATTTGCAGGGTATTACAATCAAGCCAAAACAATTTGCATTACAGGAAGTAACGGGAAAACAACCACCGCGATGCTTACGTATCACATACTGAGAAAAGCAGGTGTGAATGTAGGTCTTGCCGGAAACATAGGAAACAGCTTCGCAAGGCAGGTGGCTGAGGAAAAGTACGACTGGTATGTGTTAGAGCTTAGTTCGTTTCAACTGGACAACATGTACTCATTCCGGGCAGACATCGCTATTCTTCTCAATATCACACCGGATCACCTCGATCGATACGAGAACAAGATGGAACGATATGCCG
>JAURNA010000109.1 GCA_030830385.1 Crocinitomicaceae bacterium
TCTTCCATTTTGGAGTAATCAAGCGATCGGCCGTCTACCCGTGGGGGCGTTCCCGTCTTCATCCTTCCCGCCTCGAAGCCCAATTGAATAAGTTCCTCCGTAATTCCGGTTGCAGCACGTTCACCCGCACGACCGCCGCCGAACTGTTTTTCTCCAAGGTGAATCAACCCATTCAGGAACGTCCCGTTTGTCAAAACAACACTCTTTGCCCGAATTGTCATCCCGATGGACGTTTTCACACCTACCACCCGATCACCTTCCACAATCAGACCCGTACACATATCCTGCCAGAAATCCACCCCTGGATTTTTCTCCAGCATCAATCGCCACTCTTCCGCAAAACGCATTCGGTCATTTTGTGTTCGGGGAGACCACATTGCCGGTCCTTTGGAACGATTCAACATACGAAACTGAATCGCACTGAGATCACTCACAATTCCGGAACCGCCTCCAAGGGCATCAATCTCACGCACAATTTGCCCTTTTGCAACACCTCCCATCGCCGGGTTGCAACTCATTTGAGCAATCGTGTTCATGTTCATCGTAACAAGCAAAACCGAACTTCCCAGCTTCGCCGCCGCATTGGCAGCTTCGCAACCCGCGTGCCCGGCCCCCACAACTACAACATCATATTCTTTCAACATCACACATGTTTCACGTGGAACAAATTCAGGACAAAATTACAACTGTTTTAGCGAACTCAATGTTTCACGTGAAACCATCGCCAATGCTTTCGACTCCATTTCTCTCATTTCTGTCGCTTCCGCTTCGGATTTGTCTCCATACCCCAGCAAATGCAAAATGCCGTGTGCCACCACCCGTAAAAGTTCCACGTGAAACATTTCTCCCCATTCGGCTGCATTCTCCCGAACGCGATCAACGGATATCATCAAGTCGCCAGAAATGGTGGAACCCACGCAATAATCAAAGGTGATTATGTCTGTGTAGTAATGATGGTCAAGAAACTCTTTGTTTACTTCCAAAAGTGCGTCATCGGAACACCAAACCAAGCCAATTTCGCCCAGTTCCTTTTGTTCGGAACGACACAAATCGCCCAGCCACAAAACAAAAAATTCCGGATCAATGTCCAGAATTTCCGTGCCTCGATTGTGTATGCTTATCATTTCTTCGAAAAGTAAATGAGTACGCTTCTCCCCCCCTGGTCGAACTCGACTGCTTCGGCCAACGATCGCATCAGATAGATGCCCCGACCGTTTTCTTTTTCTATGTTTTCCGGGGCTGTCGGGTCCGGCAGATTCTTGTAATCAAACCCTTCTCCGTAATCCCTTACGTTGAAGCAAAAGTCCGTTTCCTTGTCGCCTACGGCAACGTCAACCTTGAGGGATCCACTTTGTTTGTTTCCATGTTGAATGGCATTGTTCACTGCCTCTGTGACGGCAATCAGTACATTTCCATAACAATCCTCCCGAACACTCAGGCGCTCACACACGTCGTCAATCAATGCCTCGACTCTGCCGATGGATGAAAAGTCTGACGGTATGGAAAGTTTATCCACTACAACGTAACCCTCTTTCATGTCGTTTTCTACTATTTAGTATAGCATACGATTGAAAAACTCGTTGGCTCTGTCTTTGTAATACTTCTTGTACGCCGGGTCAACAGAACGCAGTAATTCAACCTGTCTCAGTTTTTCTTTGTTATACTGATCAAATCGAATTTGGTTACCATAATTTTTATTTTTTCCGGAATCGGATTCCCGTTTCTCCTCAAAGCCGCGTTCTCTTGTGGCTTTCTCGTGCTCCAGCAAACGCGTTAAGATGTCCTGCTGACGCTTGACCATCTGGCCTGTTAAACGCTTGTTCAACAGGTCTCGCTCCTGCTCTTCCAACTCTTTAATCAGCGGATTCAAACCATTGCCGCTGCCCTTTCCTTCTTTGTTTAATTCCTGTCGAAGTTTCTCCAGTTGTTTGCGAATCGCTGATTGCTCGGCCGCCATCTTTGCAATTTGTTTATTGCCGAGACCCATGCCTCCGTTTTCTCCCTCCTTGCCACCAGGGTTGGTTCCGCCCGGCTTGTCTCCCGGCTTCTCGCCGCCGGGGTTATTCCCCTTCTTCATGGAATCCAGTTGCTTCTTGAGCATCTGTTTCATGTCTTCATTTGACATGTTGTTGGACGGTTTCCCCTGCCCTTTTCCTCCGGGTTTGTTGCACGATCCTGAGCCCTGCATCATGCTTTGCATTTGCTGCTGCATCTGCTGCAAACTTTCGTTCAACATCAAGGCAAGGTTGTTGTACGATGTCATGGCGTACTGCTGGTGTGCGGTCATTTCTGCTCTTCGCCTCTCGTCAATGTCCTCCAGCGCTACGTCCTGATTCGATTGAATGCTATTCAACTCGTCGTCGATAAACGTGGCAATCTTCGGCTGACGCTCCGCCAGGGCATACAAACTATCCCGAACTACTTTTGTGTCGTCAATAATTCTTCGCTGACGTCGTGTGTATTTTCTGAAAGCAGGGTCTGAGTCCGACACTCTGGCCAGTCGATTCATCACCTCCTCCTGGTCAAAACTTAACGTCATTAAACTTTCCAGGATGTTCCTCAGCATATTCATGTCCTCCTGCTGTTGCTCCTGGTTGGCCATCTGCTGCATCATGTCAAGCGTTTCCGCCATTTTCTTCATTTCCTCCGCCGCATTTTGCTGGGACTCTTCGGCCTTCTTTCCCTTGTTCTTTTCCATTTGCTCAACCGCTTCCTGCAACTCGTCGGAAATCTCCTCGGACTGTTCTTGCGGATCCCCCAGGTCCATGGGACTCTTTAGCTCCTTGTTGAGACTGTCTAACTCTTTCAAATCGTCTTTCAACTCATTGAATTTGTCTTCTATTTCCGTTTGCTTTTTCGTTTCTTCCCCGGACACGTTTCCGTCCTTGTTCATCTCATCCTTGAGCTTCTCCTGTTCCTCTGCGAGTTTTTTCAATTCTTCTTCTACGGCATCAATCTTTTCATTTACCTGCAGACGCTTGAGCATTTCCAGACTGCGATCCAACTGGCGTTTCATGTCCTCAGCAGACATCTCAAGTTCGTTCATGTTCTCCTCAAGGCCCTGTTCATTCTTCTCTTTCATCAGCTTCTCCAGCTCCTCCAAAAGTTCCTTTAACTCGTCGTCCATCAACTCCTCCAGCAAATCATTGATGAGCTCCTGTTGTTCCTGAAGTTCCGGGTCGATTTCACTCAATTGGTTCTTCTCTTCCATCGCGTTCTGCATCTCTTCTTGTGTCCGATCGAGGTTTTCTATCAGGGACCGATGCTCCTCCTGAAGTTGATTGATGTCGTTAAGCTTGTTCCAATTTGATTTCTTTGTACTGTTGGTTTCCTTGCGGAGACGCTCGAGATTCTCCTGAAATTCCTGTGCTTGTTTGACCAAATCCGACAGGTTTTCCCGATCTTTTTCCTGCTGTTCGTCACGTGTTTCGTTCAAGTCCTCTAACGTAGGGAGCGTGTACACAAACGTTTTGCTCCGTGTCGACTTTGCTCCGTTCACGCCGTCGTTGTCCGATACAATGAAGTAATATTCTATTCGATCCTCCAGGGCAATTTCTTCCCGGCGAAAATCAACTGCAAAATCAAATGGGGATTCGGTTCCAACCACGCGACTCACTGGCATTGTTTCGGTTCGTTTCTGACCGTTCTTCGCTGTAATGACATAGACAAACGAAAGTCCGGACAGACCATGGTCATCGCTTACCATTCCCGTGAAGTAACGAATGCCATCTTTGATTGAGTCTTTGACTTCCTCAACCTGAATGCTTGGATAATTATCCTTGATTACATCTACTGAAAAGCGCGTTGTGTCCACCTTCTTGCTTTGTCGGTTTTTCAATACGACCTTTCCCTCTGTGTTGTCCGTGAAGGTTTTGCTTACCTTGAAGCCGTCGTTGCTGAATTCTTTCTTTTTCTCCCCGAGCCAGAATTCAGACCCTTCGCTGTTCTTTGTAAGCACGCTCCATGAAACGATGGTTCCTTCCGGAATGGTGAGGTCAGAAGCGTTCTCAATTACCTCCTTTTCTTTTCCAAGGTAGGCAGGATAGATCAGCGTAGCCTGCATTTTCCCGATCGCTGTTTTCGAAATGACATGCACGTTGTACTTATCGCTGCGGTATTCGTCGCCATCGTATCGCGCCTCGAATTGCACGTTCATGTGTGTACGAACCTGCTTGAGGTTTCCCGTAAATGTATTCTTCGTTTTGCGCTTCAAAAGGGCTCTCCCCTGCTCTGATTTGACGTATACTTTCTCCGGTATATCCTCTCCGATGAGTGATACCTCGAATGGGAAATCTTCTCCTTCTTCCACCGAAGAATTGTTTCCTGTAAATGCAAATTGAAACGGTGCCGGAACTTCAAACTCCTGCGAAAAGTTGAGTACGCGCTCGGTGCCCTGTTTAAACAGAGCCGGCATGCTGAAGCCCAGTACAACCATGATAACAAATATGGGAGCTACCCATCGGAAATGACGTCTGTTTTCCCTGATGTCAATTGCGTTGGCAAAAGGAATAACGCTGAGTGTTTTACTGCGCTGTTGTACACTCGCATTCAACAATTCAAAATCGCCGGAGTTGGCACTCATCTGATCGTTGAGCTGAAGTGTATTCAAGAGTCGATCTGAAACCTCGGGAAAGAACTTGCCGATGATTTCGGCCGCCTGGTAGTGATCAATGCGTTTTCCGTATTGCTTCAATTTCATAACGGGCACAACGATGTACCGCGCCAGAAGGTAGCCGTTCAGCCCGATAAAGCCAAAGAACAAACCACCGCGCAATGCAGAGTTGAACCGCCCGAAATACTCAAGGGTAATGACCACCAGATAAGTCGTCAAAAAGATTCCGACAAACAGCAGCAACCCCTTCACGATCTGATTCTTGTAGTACTTCCGAATGAAGCCGTCTACCTGACCAATCAACCGATCAAATGCACTCATGACATATCTATTGAAAAACGAAAATACAACATCTCTTACTTTTCCCTTTATAAGAAACGTTAAAGTCCTGTACAATCGTACATTTCACAGGTTCAACACCCGTGAAAAAATCCATGTAAACTGCTTATCTTTGCACTCTAAAACAAGCATTATGACCGATAGACCTGTTCGCGTTCGCTTTGCTCCTTCTCCAACCGGACCTCTTCACA
>JAURNA010000110.1 GCA_030830385.1 Crocinitomicaceae bacterium
ATTATAAACTGTCCCATCCGATCAATCGCTTCGGGATGATTTTCATACCCAACCACGATGGCATCAACGCCCGTTGCATCGAATTTACGCAGCGCCAATGGATTCCCCATGACAACCACTGCCGTTCGTCTGGCGGGAAGCTCCTGAAGCCATTGCTCCCAACCTGCTGGCATTCCGTAGTTTCGTTTCGGACGGACTGTATTGCAATGAAATACTGGGATAATCAAATCGTACTGTGCCGGATTCTTCAGCCTTCTTTCCGCTTCCTCCAACGAATAAAACTGGTAATAATCAACCGGAGCCACGAGCGACATAGAAGATTCCAGCGGATACGCGTCACTACCGATACTGACGACGGCAATTTTTTGATCAAACCGATCGATTGGAAATACATCCTCGTTCTTCAAAACAACAAAAGCCTTCTCGAACACTTGTCTCACAATGAGCTGCCTGTCGAATTCGTTGTATTTCTTCATGGTTTTCGGTGCTACAATCGCACGGTATTTTGCTTCCAGAATTTTCCTGCAACGAGCATTGATGTCTTCTTCAGATAGTACACCGGACATTACTTTCCCGTGGATGGCATTGATGGCTCCTTGCACACTCTCCGGGAATAATAAGATGTCGCAACCGGCTTCAAACGCTTTTACGGCTACCTCGGTTTTACCGTATCTCTCCGAAACGGCCTTCATGTTCAAGGCATCACTGATGACCAGTCCTTTAAAGCCCAATTCCTGTTGCAGATATCCTTTGATGATCGGCGCACTCAAACTACCGGGGGTTCCCGTGGAATCGAGTGCCGGAACATTCAGATGTCCAATCATAACCGAGGAAGCTCCGCTTCGGATTCCTGCGCGAAAGGGTGCAAAATCCACCGCGTCGATGTGCGAGAACCCATTTGTTATCACCGGAAGCTCATCATGCGAATCAACGTCTGTGTCACCGTGTCCGGGAAAATGCTTTATGCTCGTCAGAACACCTTGGTTCTCCATCCCCCGAACGCTGGCCTGAACGTGAATCGAGACATCTCTCGGGTTCTCTCCGAACGAGCGGAAACCAATTACCGGATTATCGGGGTTGCTGTTCACGTCCGCGACAGGTGCGAAATTGATGTGAATTCCCATTTCACGGCATTCCTGAGCAATCATTGCCGCGATCTTCTCCGTTAATGCCGGATCGTTCGCAGCGCCAATCGTGTAGTTGTACGGGAAACGTTTCTCTCCAAACAAGCGCATTTGTACTCCCCATTCAGCATCCATTCCAATCAAAAGTGGAACCTCAGCTTTTCCCTGTTCCCGATGAATGACTGCCTGTAGATTCTCCCGTTGTCCCTGAAAGAAAATAATTCCTCCGACTTTGTGAACACTGACCGCTGAATCAAGCGATTGAAGGTGATCTTCGCCGCGGTTCGAATAGCCTGCAACCATGAAAAATTGTCCGATTTTCTCCCTGAGCGTCATTTCATTTAAACGCACCGAAACCCATGCATCCATAGCTGGGGTTGTACTGCGTGTACTGCCCAGCCTCTCCTGATCGCCCGCAGAACCCAAAAACCAGATGAAAAGTCCAGCGCAGGCCATTCCTCCCACAAATTGAAACAACCGTTTTCTCATAATTTCAAAGATACCGCTTGCTTTCCGCTATTCGAGCGGTAGTTTCGATACTTTTCCACAGTATTTCTTCAAAAACTAAGCCAGAAGGTTCTGACGCATTGTCAGTTTGGATGAATTGGGTACGATTTTTGAGATTTTTATTGTAAATCCGCCTCAGGATTATTGTTAGATTTGTACAGAGACCATGAAGATTCGATTTCTAAATAAGTCCATTGAACATCGCCGCTTCTCGTATATTCCGATGTATTACGATGAGGATCAGGAGCGATTGGAAGGTCGTAAAGCCCATTTTCGCCAATTGCAGGGGGAGAAATTAGACCCTGAGAAGCGCAGGGATATTCTGCGTCAAAGCATGCGTCAGGAATTTAATCGGATGGAACACCGCAGGTCGCAGTTTCGCGCGTCGAATATTCGGGTATTGTTGCTGGTTGGTCTTCTTGTGGCACTGGGATACTTCTTTCTGTTTGGCGTAGATCATGTGGATTCCGTGATGAAAAAACTCTTTTAGGGAGACATGGAAAAAGCTCGGATTCAACGATTACCCGATCACATCGCGAATCAGATAGCTGCCGGAGAAGTTATTCAGCGGCCCGCGTCGGTTATCAAGGAACTGATCGAAAATGCCATTGATGCAGGGGCGAATCGAATTGACGTTGTGATCAAGGGTGCCGGAAAAACCCTGATCAAGGTAGTCGACAACGGGTGTGGTATGGGGGCCTCTGATGCCGATATGTGTTTCGAGCGACACGCCACAAGTAAAATCCGAAAAGCAGATGATCTTTTCAGCCTCGTTACAAAGGGATTCCGCGGAGAAGCACTGGCCTCGATTGCTGCCATCGCTCATGTGGACATGAAAACGCGTTTGTCTGATGAAGAAACAGGAACACACCTCTGCATCGAAGGAAGCAAGAAGGTGTCGTTGGAAGAAACGGTTTGTCCATCGGGAACTTCTTTTGAAATCAAAAACTTGTTCTATAACGTGCCTGCGCGCAGGAACTTCCTGAAATCAGACAATGTAGAGTTTCGTCATATTCAGGATGAGTTTGAGCGCGTTGCTCTCGCCCATCCGGATGTTCATTTCTCACTAACTCACAATGAAAATGAGCTTCACAACCTCAATGCAGGGCCGCTGAGAAAGCGCGTTGTAGATGTGTTTGGAAAAAAAACAAACGACCGTCTCGTTCCAATTGAAGAAAGTACGGACATTGTACAATTGCACGGGTTTGTTCTAAAGCCTGAGTTTTCGCGTAAAACACGCGGAGAGCAATACTTCTTTGTAAACAATCGATATTTTAAAAGCGCTTACTTCAATCATGCCATTCATCAGGCATTTGACGGATTGCTCAAGGAAAAGACATTTCCGGGTTACGTATTGTACCTGACGGTTCCAACAGATAAAATTGACGTCAACGTTCATCCGACAAAAACCGAGATAAAGTTTGAGGAAGAGAAATTCATCTATTCGATTCTGTTGAGCAGTGCACGCCAGGCACTGGGGAAATACAACATCACTCCTACGCTGGATTTTGAGCGGGAAGTAAGCTTTGACTTGCCGGCATCCATGCGGAACACTCCTGCAACGGAGCCGACCATTCAATTGAATCCTGATTACAACCCATTCAAGAGTACTTCGGGTTCGTCTTCTTCGGAAAGTCAAAGCCATAAGAATAAGAAAGAGAGTTACAAGGATGCAATTCGCAGCCAGGGATTCGGCACTCAAGAAGCAAGTGCCGATGATTGGAAGAATTTCTATTCCATCGGAGAGGAAGAAGAAAAAGAAGAGCAATCCACGATCCCGATGGAGGATGAAATTCCGGCGGCGGATAATTTTCTCGTAAAAGGATCCTACATTTTGGTTCCGAGTAAATCTGGTTTCATGGTAATCCATGCACGCCGGGCGATTGAACAAATTGTTTACACGTCGATTATCAATTCTTTTATTTCAAATCCCGTTGATTCGCAGGCAATGCTCTTTCCCGTTGAGAAAGAACTATCGAAACGTGAAAAAACAGCGTGGATCGAAAATGAAACCATCCTGAAGCAATTGGGATTTGAAGCCAGAATCAAAGACGATACGTTGCAGCTCGCCGCCGTTCCGAATGTCTGGCAGCAGGAAAGTATTCAATCAGGTATTGATCACGTCTTCTCCGTAATTGCATATGGCAACATTGACAAAGGAGACATTGCTCATGGGATTGTTGCTTCAATTGCTTCTGCGGCTGCAATGAAAAAACTAGACCTGCGCACCTCCGAGCATGTAGAAAAATTGATTGAACAACTCTTTCAATGCGAAAACCATATGCACACGCCCGGAAATAAAAAGATCATTGACACGCTTCCCATGGAGGCAATTACCCATAAATTTAACTGATGCTGCGATCCTTATTTGCAAATATACCTGATGTAACAAAGAATCTCTTGATTCTCAATATCCTCTTCTTTCTCGCGAAGATAGCATTGGACGCACAAGGGATTAATTCGAGTCAACTACTCGGGATGCATTATCCAACCTCAAATCTTTTTATGCCCTACCAGATCGTGACGCATTTCTTCATGCACGGTGACTTGTTCCACATTCTGTTCAATATGATTGGGTTGGTTGTAATCGGATCTCACCTTGAACGCGTTTGGGGTAAAAAACGTTTTGCTTTCTTTTATTTCTTTACAGCCATCGGAGCAGCGATTCTACACACTGTTGTGCAGGGAATTGAGATTTACAACTACACAGGATATGTTTTTCCTGACATCAGCGAAATCAAGGTATACAGCGGATATATTGAGTACTATGCTCCGGATTATTTAAAACTGACGGCTGGCAATGAAAACGTTGGGAATGCCGCGAGTATCATGGCAATTCCAACGGTAGGTGCCTCGGGAGCTATATACGGTCTGCTTGCAGCTTTCGCCTTTTTATTCCCGAATACGCAGTTCATGTTGCTCTTCCCACCTATTCCGATCAAGGCAAAATGGCTGGCTTTAATTCTTGCCGGAATCGCCATCTACAGTGGGTACAGAAATACTCCGGGAGATTCGATTGCCCACTTTGCTCACCTGGGAGGAATGCTGTTTGGGTTACTATTGGTTTTCATTTGGAAACGAAACCGCAATCGTTTTTATTGACATGCAAACGCAACGTACATTATTAGACGATCTGAAGCATCAGTTCAAATACGGTGGAATGACCATCAAGCTTATATTTGCGAATGTCGCAGTATGGCTGGTGCTTAGCATACTTGGTGTCGTTGCAAGAAACTCTACACCCGGGGTAGCAGGAGGAATTGGAGATGCGATTCAGTATATCTTTTACTTGAATTCGAATCCATCGGAATTCATTACGCAGCCTTGGGGAGCCATTACCAGCATCTTCTCTCACGTTCAGTTCTTACACATTCTCTTCAACATGCTTCTGTTCTACTTTGCCGGGAAGATGTTTGAGCGGGAATTTGACCAAAAACGACTGTTCTACACGTATTTGCTGGGAGGAATACTGGGCAGTTTGCTTCAGGTTGTCTCATCGTTCCTGCCCATGGCGGAAGCACATCCGGTGATAGGAGCATCCGGAGCTGTAATGGCCGTTTTCATGGCATTGGCTTTCTATAAACCTCGCACAACTGTCAATCTTTTCGGATTGCTGCCAGTTCCCTTGTACGTGCTGGCCGGCGTTCTTTTTCTAAAGGATTTTTTCTCGCTGGGAGAAGATGACGGAGTGGCACATTTCGCTCACCTGGGAGGTGCAATACTCGGTATGGTTTCGGTCATTCGCGTTCATAGTTCAGGAAACATCATCAATGTCGTTCAGGGATGGGGCGATGCAATCCAGAGACTCTTTTCCCGTAAGCGCGGACCCAGCATGAAAAGGACCTACGGCACGAGAAATGTACGAATGAAAACTGATGAGCAATACAACGTGGAAAGTCAGGATCGTCAGCAGGAAATCGACCGAATCCTCGATAAGATTTCTAAGTCGGGATACGAATCGCTGAGCAAGCGCGAAAAGGACTTCCTTTTCAAACAAAG